>JBCBEA010000416.1:0-4393 GCA_038529195.1 Cyanobacteria bacterium J06600_6 | reverse complement strand
GCCTTCGCTTTGAGATACCTGAAGCATTTCTGGCGCAAATTCGAGGTTGGTAAACTGACATGCTTGACGAATTATGGCTTCTGGTATCTCAAAGCGAAGGCGGAGTTTCCTCTCTTAAAAAAGTTGCGACTGGACAAAAAGGCATTGATGCTAAAGCCACAGGAAAATGGAAGCAGGGGGGGTTAACTACTACAGAAATTTATCTCTGTCAGAAAATTACCCAAGCAAATATGCAGCAGCATAACTACACAGTCGAACCAATTAAAGCTAACCCTATCAGAATCGTTTTAGCCTGCTTATTCTTACCAGTCAAATTAACTTTAGCAGTACTATTTAATCTCCAGCGCCTCAAAAATATTGTCGCTGAAATCAAAAAGCGAATTTGATTACGATTTCTATCTCGATCTACTGCGATCGCCTGAACTCTGGTTAGGATATAAGACAATACATCCTCATAAGTAACTCCTGTGGAATCCAATCAAAATACGCCTCTAGAACACCAAAACGTTCCTGTTGCTCATCAAGGGTTACATAGCTTTTTATATAGTTCAGACAGCGAACATAGTAGCGCCTCTACTTCCCCAGCAATTCATGCCGACGGTATGAATATTATAGCGATCGCTGATTGGAAACAGCAGATAGACAACGCTAAAGTTGCAGGAGTATACGCAATCTTAGACAGCGATCGCACTTATCAGTACATTGGCTACTCTAGAGATGTACGGCGATCCCTCGAAGGACACATTGCCCAAAATGGCACTCAAGTCTGTACTTATCTACGACTACAGACTTTTAAATTTCCGAAGCGTCAGGCGATGGAAGCATTAAAATCAGAATGGATTGGTTCATTAGACTACGTCCCCACAGGAAATGCTGATGGCGGGAACACCTGGGCAAGCACAATCGGCGAAGCTGCCAGAGCAACTATGACCGCAGCCGAGCGAAACGCTTACGAAGAGAAAAAACTGAAGCTGCGTAAAGCAATGGCGGATGCAACTTTAGTGGACGAATTAGCAGCACAGGATCGCAGCGACTCGGAAGTCCAGCGCCGACAAAAATTAGAAGCAGCAGTCAAAAATGATGACTGGAGTTCCGTAATTGAGGCTCAACAGTAAGCTCAATTATCGTTTAATTCTTGTAAGCCAACAAAACCAACAAAAAAAGTATAAATTCCATAGGTCAAAGGATTTTTATCGTGCGATCGCGCTTTAGAAGCAGCAATCAATCCTTCCACACCATGAGCAACTAAAGCCACGCTTCCTAACCAGAAAAGTGCGGTTAAATTTGCAGGCAAAGATTGACCCTGTAAATGCAGATATAAATTTGCAGCTTCTAACCCCAAAGCACTGGTCATGGCGATGGTAGAAACAATTTTAATTGATTTAGCTATCTTGGGACTCATCTTCGCTGGCTATTACAAGGGTGCAAGATAATTATTGCCTATGTTGTGTACTTTAGTTTCTATAATTGAAATAGCACTCATCCGCTACAAATAATCTAGAACTGCTAATATATGCGCGATCGCTATACGGTAAATAGTAAGCCAGCTATCATCAGACAAATATCAACTCTGATTGCCATAGTTGCTGCGTTTGGCACAAACGTCTGGGCAAACGTTAATCCTCCTAACGGTTTAACCATTGGCGCAATATCCCAAGACATTTTTAAGGATGTCCTAATTACCCCTGCTAGCTATGCTTTTGCAATTTGGGGCTTAATCTATCTCGGCTTAATCTCTTTTGCAGTTTATCAAGCTCTACCAGCACAAAAAGCCAATCCTTTACTAAACAAAATTGGCTACAAGTTAGTTCTTGCTTCTATCGCCCAAATAATCTGGGTAATCTGCTTTCTGTACCAACAGTATGCTGCTTCGATGGTTGCCATGCTGTGCATTCTTTTACCTTTAATTGCTGCTTATAGCCATTTACCTTTCAAAACGCGCATTTCGCGATCGCGAAGATGGCTAGTTAGAACCCCCATCAGTATCTATTTGGCCTGGATTAGTGTCGCTACAATTCTAAATGGCGCTCTTGTGCTGTCAGCTTGGCAGTGGAATGGCTGGGGAATTAATCCCGAAGTCTGGACGGTGATTATGCTGCTGATTGCAGGTTTGCTCACGCATTTTATAACAATTCCTCGACTCGATTTCCCTTATGGTGCAGTTTTTGCTTGGGCTGCAGTTGCGATCGCCATTAAAAATGCCGATACTTTCTTAATTGCAGGAACAGCGATCGGGTTGAGTATCTTTCTAACAATATTGCTTTTATCGTTTAGCTTCTACGGTCAGGAAGCCGAAGCATAGTCAATCCCCAGTTGCTATTAGCTCACCGCTCGGTTGGCAATATCTTAGACTGCCAAAAATTACTTCTTTAAAAATGTATCAGAGCATTAGATGTATTGATGCATTTTTAGTCAATTTTATAATTCGCTTTTTTAGATAGGTAATTTAGATAACTAGTACTAATTACTGAAATCTTTGAATTTTATGTTACTGCAATAAATCTACTATTTGTAAGTGTAAATACTAATATCTAGACTAAAAAAAAATATTTCCTTCTTAAATTTATATTTCTCATCAAAACAATACAGTTTCTTTATTTCTGCTTGAAAAAATCAGGTATTTTCTGTAATTTACGCTTCAGTATTTAGTAAGTTATCTTTTGTTTATATGGCAAATAGGTTTCAAGCTTAATACAGGCAGAATAGCCGATTAAATAAAAATAGAAGATATTTCAAACTATGAAAAATAATAAATTAATTAATGGATTGATTACAACCATCACTATGGCTGCACTGCTATCCATCGGATTCTCTCAAGCTGCATTTAGTACTGAAGAAGAAGAAAATAGTAATGCAGCAGGAATCGTTGTCTCTATTGAAGCTCCTGGAATAACGACCTCCCAAATACCCGAGACTAATGATTACTATGTAGTAGATTTTAACAGTCAAAGTAACGGGACTGATGGTTTTGTCAAATCGCATAACAACACTACTTACACCTATAGTAGCGATTTAGAAATTAAAAATGCCAATCAATGGGGGGGATCTGAAGGATCTAAGTTTATTACTCAAGAACGATTGGAGTCAATTAGAAGTTATAAAATTGAAGTAAATGAAGATCAAAAATACTTTGGCTTTTGGTGGTCGGCAGGAGATCCTCACAATAAAATAACCTTTAAAAAGGATGGTGTTAACGTTGCCGAATTCAAAACTCGAGATTTAGTCAACTTTATTAATAGCTCTGATGTTACCAACACTGCAAATTATTACGGAAATCCTTCTTGGAGCGAATCCGGTGGTCATGAAAATGAGCCATTTAGCTTTGTCAATATCTTTTTCAAGCAGGGTTCCTATGATGAAATTATTGTTGCAACCTTAACGGAGGGTGGTGCAGCTTTTGAATCCGATAACCATACTTTTTCTGCCGAGGATTTAGATATTCAAGGCGAAGTCTTGCCTGATGCGACCACTTCTGCTGCTGTCAATGATGTGATAGCTACGGACGAAGATACTTCGATTGAAACTAACATCATTGAAAATGATATCAACCCCAATAGCGATTTGAGCATTAGTAGTATTGTGATGAATGGCACTGAATATGATGTTGGGGAAGAAATTGCTCTCGATTCAGGTGCTCTATTGACAGTTGAAAGTACGGGGCAAACAATTTACGATCCGAATGATCAATTTAATAATCTTGCTCCAGAAGATTTTATAGAAGATAGTTTTACCTATAATGTTGTAGATGGAAAAGGCAAGACAGACTCCGCGATAGTAGCTTTAAAAATTACTGGTTTAGCTGATGCTCCTGTATCTACTGACGATGAAAAAAGTACAGATGAAGATAGTGCGATATCGGTTCCCGTGCTGAAAAATGATTCTGACCCTGATACGGCTAAAGAAGATCTAAAAATTACATCTATCAACGGTACTCCTCTCAATGTCAATCAGGTATTTGAACTACCTTCTGGTGGAACAGTTCAAATTAAAAATGTTGGAGAAAATAATCGCAGTGAAAAAGGGAAACACAAAATTAAATACGATCCTCGCCTAAGTCCAGAGCTTCAAGCTCTTAACGACGGAGAAAATTTCCTCGAAGTGATTGAATACATAGTTGAAGATCCTGAAGGGAAAGCAGCTACTGGTATTTTAGAAATTACGGTTACAGGTATTACAGACACTTATGCGGATTAAAAATTAAGTTGACTTAATACAATAATTATTTTTAGGAGGTCTAAACTTAATAGGCGATCGCCGTAAAAGCTGTAAAACATCGCAAGATAGCAGGAACAACAGTAGTTAGTGTCATCATCATAACTTTTAAGATCGTTATAGATTAATTTACGATTAGTATTCAATCTATAATGCTAATAATTTAATTGCCATACAAATA
>JBCBEA010000415.1:0-4393 GCA_038529195.1 Cyanobacteria bacterium J06600_6 | reverse complement strand
ATTTGTTAACCCATGAAGGTAAAACTGATACTAATACGGAAGATTTACAGCAACAATGGCAAACTTTAGTTCATTTGGCAGGAATTTTAGGATTAGAAGTTAAATCTGAAGCTAACCTAGAAGATACTCATAACTTCGATGAAGCAGAAATTACCAAACTAATTCAGCAACGAAATGAAGCAAGAAAAGTCAAAGATTATGCCCAAAGCGATCGCATTAGGGAACAATTAGAACAAATGGGAATTACTCTAGTTGATCGCCCTAATGGAGAAACCAGTATCGTTTACTAAGACAAAAAGAGATCGCCTCAATGGAGAAAGCCAGCATTATTATGTTGCGTTTGTATAAGACGACACCTCAATTAAGTTTTGATCGGGGTCGCGAAAGTAAAACGACTGTATCGTTCCGTTTGCGCCTGTGCGTGGAACAATGCCCTCTATAATTTCAACTACCTTTTCTTCGACTTGACTATATGCCTCTCGGATTGGCAAGTGCGTGATTAAGCAAATATCCGCAGATCCGCATGTTGGTAATGCTGCCTTTGGCTCAAACTCTTGACCAACCTCATGAAGGTTGATTTTCTGAGTACCAAACTTCAATGCGACCCGACCGCCAGCAAAGACTTCCTTTTCTATGCACAGGATATGGGTGTAGAAGTGAATTGTTTCATTGATGCTATGGACAGTTAGCACCAAGTGGTCAAGGTTGGAAATCGTTGCTTACTTCCTCCTAGCAAAATAATTACTGATTATGGGAAAACTTTCTGGATATTCATCCGTATGGAATAAAAAGCAGAAACTTAACTCATACCTACTTTTGATGGGTTGGTATCACGAAGCTTACAACACAATCGGTTTAACCTACACAACCTTCCAGTAATTCTTTTAATTTCTCTTGTTCTAAATTCTGTCCGATAAAGACCAATTGATTTTTAGGTTCACCCTTCCATTCATCATCTTCAATCCCAAAACGTTGACCACTGAGATGAAAAATATGACGGGCTGGACTTCCTTTTAACCATAAAATACCTTTAGCTCTAAAAACTGATTCGGGTAGTTGATTATCTAGGAAATGTTGAAATGCCCTAATATCTAAAGGCTGTTCGGTTTCAAAAGACAGAGAAGTAAAGCCATCTTCGTTTAAATGATCTGAATGGTCATGGTGGTGATGATGGTCATGTTCATGTTTATGATTGTGTTCGTGATGATGATCGTGTTCATGGCGGTCGGAATGACTTGTGGCTGATTGAAAATAATGGTCTGATTCAAATAAACCGACGCTGAGAATCAAAGGTAAAGCAACTTCTCCTTTTACTGTCCGCATGATCTTCGCATCCTGGCGATGTTGGCGAATCTGTTCTTCAATGCGATCGACTATTTCTGGTTCTGCTAAATCTGTCTTGTTGAGTAAGATAATATCCCCGTGAGTGATTTGCTGATAGGCTGCGGTGCTGTTTTGCTGTGCTTCAGCATAAAAATTATCGCAATCAACCACCGTAATAATTGAATCTAAGCGAGTTTTGCCTCGCAATTCCCCACTTAAAAAAGTAACGGCTACTGGCACAGGATCGGCTACCCCCGTAGTTTCGACAATCAAGTAATCTATCTTGTCTCTTCGGTCTATAATCTTCTGGACGGTTTTGACTAAGTCCTCATTAATGGTGCAGCAAATACAGCCATTATTTAACTCGACGATATCATCATCACCAGAAATAATTAATTCATTATCAATGCCAATTTCTCCAAATTCATTGACTAAAACCGCCGTTTTTAATCCCTGCTGTTGAGTCAAAATCTGGTTTAGGAGAGTAGTTTTGCCACTACCCAAGAACCCTGTAACAATTGTAACGGGAATGCCCTGTATCGATGTATCCATTTACTAATTGAAGATGAGTGAATGTGATAATGATTATCATAATAGCTTTAGCTTCTTGGCATAACAAGATTTAGAGGAATGTATCTCTTAACAAACTTTTGAGAACGATTATCGTTATAATGGGATTCAGTAAACCAAATTGCTTCTCTTCACAATGTCAGAGATCGACCAGCAAGGAGTTCCAGTCACGATAATTACAGGCTTTCTCGGTAGCGGGAAAACTACCTTACTCAATCAAATTCTGCAGAACGATCTGAATCAGAAAGTTGCAGTATTAGTTAACGAATTTGGCGATCTTAATATCGACTCTCAACTCTTGGTTTCCTATGAGGATGACATGGTGGAGTTGAGCAACGGTTGTATTTGCTGCACTATTAATGAGGGGTTGATAGAAGCAGTTGAACGAATTTTAGCCAGAGAAGAAAAAGTAGAGCGTTTAATTATCGAAACTACTGGTGTGGCAGATCCTTTGCCAATTATTTTGACTTTTGTTGGTTCGGATTTTCGTGATTTTACTCGCTTAGACTCCGTTATTACCGTCGTTGATTCGGAAACCTTTACCCCAGAACATTTTGATAGCGAAGTGGCGTATAAGCAAATTACCTATGGGGATATTCTTCTATTAAATAAAACCGATTTAGTCAACCAAGAACAATTAGCTGTATTAGAAACCTACATTGCCTCGGTTAAACGAAATCCTAGAATTATTCGTACGAACTATGCTCAAGTATCTCTACC
Organism: Cyanobacteria bacterium J06600_6; assembly: GCA_038529195.1. Classification (GTDB taxonomy): domain Bacteria; phylum Cyanobacteriota; class Cyanobacteriia; order Cyanobacteriales; family Xenococcaceae; genus Waterburya. The sequence continues at coordinate 1,780 of JBCBEA010000415.1, read as the reverse complement.
GTTAATCTTGGATGTTGGGTTAACTCAGACAGATAGTTTGCCTGAAGCAGAACATGGCAAACATCATCACCATCATGACCATCATTCTCATCACCTAGAAGCCGATGGTTTTGTTTCCCTCTCCTTTGAAAGCGATCGCCCTTTTGATGTTTATAAATTTAATAAGTTTTTAAGCGATGAGCTTCCCCTAGAAGTATTTCGTGCCAAAGGAATTATTTGGTTTGCAGGTAGCCAATTACGCCACATTTTTCAACTTTGCGGACAACGCAGCGACATCAAGTCCGAACCTTGGTCTACTCCTCCTGCTAACCAGCTAGTCTTTATTGGTCGTCATTTAGATACCGATAAACTCCGCCAACAGCTAAATGACTGTTTAGCTACTTCCGTTACTGTTTAATTTAATTTTATTCAAATTTATGACCCTAGCTAAGTCCGAAGCAAATCAAGCTGACAAAATCGATAATAAATTACCCAAACTAACTACTACCCAAGAATCTCCTGTCTCTGAAGAAGAGATGCGCCAGGCGGTACGAACTTTGCTTTTAGGATTGGGGGAAGATCCAGACCGAGAAGGGTTGAAAGATACTCCCAAAAGGGTAGTTAAAGCCCTGAAATTTTTGACTTCTGGCTATCATCAATCCTTAGATGAACTTTTAAATGGGGCAATATTTCACGAGAACGCTAATGAAATGGTCTTGGTGAGAGATATCGATTTATTTAGCTCCTGCGAACACCATATCCTACCAATTATCGGTCGCGCTCATGTAGCCTATATTCCTGATGGGAAGGTAATCGGACTGTCTAAAATTGCTCGGATTTGTGAAATGTATGGACGACGCTTGCAGGTACAGGAAAGATTAACCGCCCAAATCGCCGATGCCCTTCAAGGATTATTACAACCTAAAGGTGTAGCGGTAGTAGTGGAAGCTAGTCATATGTGTATGGTAATGCGAGGAGTGCAAAAGCCAGGCTCATGGACTTCCACGAGCGCAGTTAGAGGTGTGTTTGCCGATGATGCTAAAACCCGTCAGGAATTTATGAGTTTAATTCGCCATAATCCTGGGTGGCGTTAATTGATGTGCGTGTCATTTATAGAGGTGGGTTTATACTCATCTCTTTTTTTGAAATAATGATGATTGTTACTTAGAAATTTTCTGATGATTATTGCTGTAGCCAGTCCCCCAGGTGCGGGTAAAACCCACTGGATTCACCAACAACTAGCCCAACTCAAGCAACCTGTAGGCTATTTCAGTCCTAAGACCGATTCTTTACCTATTGATGCAATATATCTCCAAAGTGAATATCCCCAGCTGAAGCTTTATCAGACAGGAGAAGAGGCAGAATTAAATAACGCCACTACTTATTTAGAAATTCCCTGGTATCTGGATCTAGCAGGAATTGAACCATTACTACAAACTTTTAACGCTCATCGAGTAGGTATAATCCCAGATGATACAGATAGTGCAGAATTAACGACCTGGGCGGATGAAATTATTTCAGGCGATCGCATTATTAAACCCACTACCGATTTACAGATTCATCGGGGGGTTTTGACAGGAGAAATCCTAGATTTTGACAGTTTGGCTACTTTTTGGCTAGAGCTTACTCAAGGTGCTTATGGTGAGGTGGTTCGGGTAAAGGGAATCTTTGATTTAGTGGACGGACAAATTTATTATGGTGACTTTAGATCGGAGAAATCAGAATTAGAATTTAAACCCTTAAACCTGCCCCGTTGGCTAGATGGCAAACCAGAACGCAAGAGTGGTTTTGAAATAGTAGG
>JBCBEA010000414.1:0-4363 GCA_038529195.1 Cyanobacteria bacterium J06600_6 | reverse complement strand
TCCGATCTAGTTTGTTTATTTCAACCTCATATTCTTTTTTAACGAGAGTTTGTAAAGACAAGTTAAACGGATAAACTATTTTTCTAGGAACAACAAGGTGATTAGTCCAGGCATTAGCTGTTCCTTTATGGTCTTGTTGACTTGAGCCATCACAAGCAGCAATCATTGCGCCAGCAGCAAAATAAACTCCGTAATACCAACTTATTATTGCTGAATGAATAAAATTATAATGATATTGCTGAGTTATCTTCATAGCTTCTAATGCAGACAGATACTGAAAACTATTGAAGGCTTGTTCAAAGACAAGCGTATCAGCAGTTGCATTAATAGATCTACGCTGAACAGATGTATAAAATTGAGCAAAGTCGCTTTTTTCAAAACCGCTGCACCTACATAAAAATGCAATAGCTCCGATCCAATTACAGGTGGCATTGAAGGAAAACTGAGGATTAATATTAGATCTTTCTGCTCTTAATCGATTATATAACCAGTATTCTCTTTCTCTGTCTAGTCGACCCATTGATTATATCTAATATAGAATGCCCACTATATTAATCTCATAAATATGATGTTGCATTTCTGCCGATCTCTAACATTTTCAGTAAATTATTTAAAACATCGCTTTAATATATTCTTTCCGCATCGAAGAAATAGCATCTAATGGTACGCCTTTAGGACAGACAGCGGTACACTCACCATGATTAGAACAGTCACCAAAGCCTTCATTTGCCATTTGGGCAGTCATATCTAAAACTCGCTGTTTGCGTTCGGGTGCGCCTTGGGGGAGTAGAGCCAAATGAGATACTTTTGCTGCGGTAAACAAAGAAGCAGAAGCATTGGGACAGGCTGCAACGCAAGCACCACAGCCGATACAGGCAGCATAATCAAAAGCGCGATCGCTATTTTCTTTCGGAATAGGGAGAGAATTAGCGTCGGGTGCAGCACCAGTATTGACGGAGACATAGCCTCCTGCTGCGACAATGCGATCAAATGCCGAGCGATCGACTACTAAATCTTTAACAATGGGAAAAGCCTTGGCACGCCAGGGTTCAATGGTTAGCGTATCGCCATCACTAAAACTTCTGAGGTGTAGCTGACATACTGCTGTCTGTTTTTGTTCGCCATGGGCAACGCCATTAATCATCATGCCACAAGAGCCACAAATACCTTCTCCACAGTCACTATCAAAAGCAACAGGTTCTTCTCCTTTGATAATTAGCTGCTCATTCAGGACATCTAACAACTCAATAAAAGACATACTAGGATGAGCATCGGCGACGGTGTATGATTCCAGTTTTCCAGTAGTTTCGGGGTTTGCTTGTCGCCAGATTTTGAGATTAATTTGCATAATTGATTGATTAGTTTGCTTAGTTGCGATCGCGATCAATATTTATAGAAAGTAATGTAGAGAAGACTCTTAGTTTATATCTCTATCTTAATTTTAGATTCAAATTGCTATAGGGGTAAGTGAGAAAACACTTTTAAGCTAATTCAAGATATCTCCACCCATCAAACGACGATAGCGAATTTCCAACTCTTTTTTCAGATAAGGATGACTTTCTAACAACCTATCCGCAGCAATTATTTTTTCCGCTGCTTGTCTGGCTAGATTTAGCACCTCTTGGTCTTCTACTAGGCTAGCCAGGGCAAAATCTGGTAGACCTGATTGGCGTGTACCCAGTACTGCACCTGGACCTCGAAAGCGCATATCTGCTTCGGAGATGAAGAAGCCGTCTTGGGATTGTTCTAGCACTGCTAAACGCTGTTTAGCTTCAGGAGTTTTAGTACTGCTCATTAAAAAGCAGAAAGACTTGCTGTTACCCCGTCCGACTCGTCCCCGTAGCTGGTGTAGCTGCGATAAACCGAAGCGTTCGGCATGTTCGATTACCATAACGGTGGCGTTAGGAACATCAACCCCGACTTCGATAACCGTGGTGGAAACGATAATCTGACACTTGTTGTCACGGAAGGAATTAAGAGCAGCATCTTTATCTGCCGAACTCATACGACCATGCAGCAGGGCAATTTGAAATTCAGGGAAGATTACTTCTGATAAACGCTGATGTTCTTCTGTTGCTGCTTTGAGGTCGAGCTTTTCAGATTCTTCAACGAGAGGAAAGATAATATAAGCCTGTCTACCCTGGGCAACTTCGCGACGGATTAAATCGTAGACTTTTTTGCGATCGCGTCCCTGTTTCATCATCGTGTCAATCGCCTGCCTGCCAGGAGGTAATTCGTCGATCTGGCTGACATCTAAATCACCATGTAGAGTTAACGCTAGAGTACGAGGAATCGGCGTAGCGGTCATAGTGAGGACATGGGGAGACTTGCCCTTACCCAATAAACGCGCTCTTTGCTGCACCCCAAAGCGATGTTGCTCATCTATTACCGCTAGACCAAGCTTATGAAATTTAACGGGGTCTTGAATTAGGGCATGTGTGCCTACTAGGAGGGGTAATTCGCCGTTTTGTAGCTGGGAATGTATTTCTCGCCGTTTTGCTGTTTTAGTCGACCCCGTGAGCAGCTCTACGGGTAGATGCAGCAGGTTAAACCACTCAACGAGTTTACGATAGTGCTGTTCGGCTAGTACTTCCGTCGGAGCCATTAATGCCGCCTGATAGCCAGACTGAATCGCTGCGAGGATTGCATATACGGCGACGATAGTTTTACCCGAACCGACATCTCCCTGTACTAAGCGATTCATGGGGGTATCGGCATCGCTCAAGTCCTGAAATATTTCGCCGACAACTCTTTGTTGAGCGCCAGTTAGAGTAAAGGGCAGTATTTTATCGAACTCTGTAATTAATTTCCCTTCTGGGGCAAAGTTAGCGCTGGTTTGATTCTGTTTTAATAATTGACGACGCTGTAAAAAGCCAAGCTGGAGATAAAAGAATTCATCGAATACCAGTCTGCGTCTGGCGTGGGCAAGTTCTTCCTTGCTTTCTGGATAGTGGATACAGGCGATCGCATTTTTTAGTTTCGGCAAGCCATAAACATTGCGTAGTTCGCTAGGCAAAGGATCGGGTAGCTGTTTGGCAGCAGGTAAAGCAGCAATTACAGATTTCCTGACCGTATCGGCGGGAACACCTTCGGTTAAAGGGTATACAGGTAATAAACGACCAATTTTAATCGATTCAATACTTGCTCCCGCACCATCTAAGACTTCAATTTCGGGCTTATCTAAAGTAATGCCGTATTTATTTTGCTTGACGAGTCCCGATGCAGCGACAATCGAACCGACGGGATATTGACGCTTATATCTTTCCTGCGAACCCCGATTAGCAAATCTTGCTCCCATCAAGAAGCGATTGAGTTTTAATCTACCTGTAGCATCGCTTAAAACTAATTCAAAAATGGTCAGCTTCTTATTGCGTGGACTGCTAAAGCACTTGCAGCTTCTAACCGTACCGATTACCGTTACAGTCTCTCCCCCCTCTAGATGGGTAATCTGTACCTGTTTGGCATAGTCTAGATGCTCGCGAGGATAGTAAAACAGCAAATCCCGCACTGTATAGAGTCCCAAACGCTCCAAATAATTACTTCTGCGTCCAATATCAATTACATGACCCAAAGCCTGGTCGAGAGTAATTTCCTGCTTAAAATAGGTCTTTGCTTTTGAAGTACTTAAAGCTGCGGTACGGGGCGTTTTAGGCTTGGGTGGAGTGTTGGGGGCTTCGGCAATTTCTTTTTGCTGATGCAGAAAGTTACGGGTGCTGATTACCAGCTGCTTGCGTTGACCAGAACTTAAATCTTTGTAGTTAGCAAACTTCTGAGCAGTATCGTGCCACAGAATCTTATCCCCTGCGGAAATTTGTCGTGGTGGCTTACCCAAGCTAAGACAGAGGAACTCGCTAAAGCGAAATTGATTGCCCTTCAAATCTGTATATCCACTTTTTGCCTCTACAGATAGTGCCTTCTGCAATCTAATCCAATCTAGCGTCACACTCATGCCGAATCTTTAGTTATCAGTACTAGATATTTTAGATACTATTTGCGAGCTTGCACATATAGAGTTGTAGAATCTTGCCAGACTCCATCTTCAGTTAGCTGTGGTTTGACTACCTTAAGATATTCTGCCGCTAACAAATCTTTTTGAGCTTCTGTCAAATTTACTAAAGGGTTGCCTTGAGGATAAAAATTATCTCCTCGCCAACCTATATTCGGGTTGCCTGTTCTAAATCTTTTAGTGCGATCAATCTCAACTTCTATATCGCTAAAGCCAGACTGCTGTAACAAAGAGCGGCATTTTTCTGGTGTCCACAGTGGTCTGGTGATATGAGGCAAATCTATATCAAATAATTCTCGGCATAGCCTGACGTGAATATCTGCCATGTAAGCTGTCTTATAAGGAGTGGTAAATGCC
>JBCBEA010000413.1:0-4424 GCA_038529195.1 Cyanobacteria bacterium J06600_6 | reverse complement strand
CTCTACCGCTGCACGAATATCCGCCTCAGTTACTTTGCCCGATGAGTCTCGACAGAGTCTAGCTGCTGCGGTTTCTACCGAATCAATATCAACCACAACATACATCGTGGCAGTTAGTTTAGCTCGCAGATAGTCTTTGGTACGCACCGCACCCTGATCGCCATCAGATTCACCTTTACCTTTACGAATAACCTGAATCCGTACTTCACTCAAAGGTACGCTAATAGTCTGGTGTAGCCCCGGCAGCACGACGCAGCCACCCTGAGTAAATGCGCTTTTCCCCGACCATAGTGGTCCAAATCCACCACTACGAATAATTGACTCATTGGGCTTAATGATTCGGTAGAGGCGAGTATAGATAAAGCCAGCCACAGCGAATATTAATAGTACTCCGGCAATACCACTGCCGATTAAGCCAGCTGGACTTAGTAAGTCAAAAGACGGCAGTTCTACGAGCTGACTAGAATTAGAATCAACTTTAACTGTGCTTGACGATTCACGATCGTTTGCTTGGGCAATTTGAAATAGAAACTTGGTATCGAAATTTGAATTAGACATAATTATAAAATTATTGGTTGATATTTATTGGCGGAATGATGTTTGCCAAGTTAGTTCATCTACACCGCCTGCTTTGATGACTACAAATGCTTTTTTGAGGGTCAGATAGTCAATAATCAGTACGGAATCATTGATTTTAAGCTCCTTTTCTTGCACCCAGTCGGCTAAGTAGATGGTGACGATCTGGGTTGTTTTTTCCTGGCGATCGCAAATTAGAGCATCTCCAGGGCGATCGTTTGGTAATGGTACATAGCGGATTTTGGCGATTAGGCCGATCGCCCGTTCATAAAACGGTTGATAGGGTGTTTCAACGAACATTTCCATGGTCACTTTGCCAAAGTAATAGCTAGTTATGGTTGCGAAGATACCCAGGCAAGACCTTAATGATGATGTGAGGCTAAAGTCTGCTAAGATTAGCTTCCCCAAACCCAACAGCACTAAACCAAAACATCCGTATAGGGAGATCGCCAGCGCTATCAACAGTCCGAAGGGAACTTTGCCCAAAAGCGGAACTTCAATGAAAATCAGGTTGTTGCCAATCAGTCCCGATAGCAGAATCAACAGCATAAAACCGCTACCGAGACAGATTAGTAGTTCATAAATATCTGTCATAATATTTTTTGCTGTGTAGCCTATTTCAGTTGCTAGCCGTTAGTCTTCTATCACCCAGTAGCAATTAAGGCTTTAGAAATCTCCGCCAGCACCACCGCCTCCGCTACTACCACCGCCAAATCCACCTCCGCTGCTAAACCCAGATCCGCCGCCACTGTAATAACCGTAGCTGCCACCACTGCTAGTCCGACTTCTGCTCCTCGTGTTTGTCTGACGACTTAAGGCTGGCAGAATCTCTGTTTTTTCACGAACATTTTCGCAACAGTGACAGGTATATTTAATGGTTCTTTCTCCTTTGCTGGTATAGGATGGCGGCTTTAAAATTTCTCCTGTACGAGTAACGGTGAACTCTTGGCATTCGTAACATTTTTGGTAACGGGAGGAGCGAGAAGTATAGGCAATTAGAGAATAAGGCTGTAAGGGATTGCTACAGTCAGAGCAGGTATAGCCTCTATAGCTGACCGCCCCAATTTTCCTGGCTACCTGCTGAATTTTGGCTAATTTGATTTCCTGGACTCGTTGCATCGGCTCTTGGCACTTTGCACAGTAAACATCGCGAGTATCTTGGCGATCAAGAGAGACAATAGCTTGATTAGGATTGATCCATACTTTACGCAATTTATTCTTAAACCACGTAAACCCCCCGATGAAAGTGATGCCAACCCCAGAGAAGAGCAATAAACTGTTCCAGCTAATATTTTTAGCCGTTGGAGCTGACTCCTGAACAGTGACACCTTCCAGAGAGTCGATTAGGGCTATAGTGCCGTCTAAAGTTCCCCGATTGTAGTCACCTTTTTTGTATTGAGGCGTAATTTTAGTCTCGATAACTTTTGCAACTTGAGTATCTGCCAGGATCGCTTCAATACCATAGCCAGTCTCAATTTCTACTCTTCGATCGCCTAGCGAAACTAAGAATAAGATGCCGTTATCCGACTCGGCTTTCCCAATTCCCCAGTAGTTAAATAGTTGGGTTGCAAAGGCTTTGGGAGAATCAGCAGGCTCAGTTTCTAGAACAGTGACGACAGCAACCTCTGTGCCATTTTTAGCTTCTAAATCAGTAATCAGACGGTTTAACTCTGCTTCAGTGCGATCGCTTAAGATATCTGCCATGTCTGTTACCCAACCACCATCGGTTTGCCGAGGATTGACGACTTCCTGCACAGTTAAAGCTTGACTCGCAGTCGAGGACAATAGAACCGTAGAGCTGATAAATCCCAGGCTTAGTGTGTGTTTAATTGCAGTTAAAGTTTTCATAGTTTATTTGATATATGCGTTTGAGAACATCAATTTGCCTTGCCTTGGAGCATCAAGCAGGACTATTGTCTTCAAAACTAAATAGCTTAAGATTTTGGTTTAAAAATAAAGGGCGATCGCTTTACAAAATTAAATCGTTGTGGCGATCGCCCATCGCCATATTGTTTTCCTAGAAGAAAACGCTGTAATAAATATGATTGTTAGCTATCAGCATTTAGTTATCTGGAGCAGAATATTCACAATCAATAGGTTGCTTTTCTAATGACGCTCATTACATTTAAAGACTATTGTTTTTGACCACATGATTACTGTAAGCAAAAATATATGATTAGCCAATCTCTAAAATATGGAAACTTTTAGTGCTTAAAATACCAATATGGAAAATAAGTGGAAAACAAGTAAATTATTTAGATAACCTGAAAATAAATAGTTACTTATCGAGCTATATTTATAGTGAATTTAAACTAATAAAGAGTAAATTTAAATCCAAACCGTATTGCAAGCATCATATTTTAAAACTTGATCTAAGTTTATCTCGCTAGCTCTAAAACTGCTGTATATATTCTGAATAATTACTAAGTTATCCATGTTTGACAGGCAATTTGATCGACAATGGAATTTATTTTTAGAAAAAAAGGCGAATGATTTAAAACTTACGCCGAGTCAAACTAGAGTATTTTTAACCCGATTTAAACACCAAAACTGGCTTAAAACCAGAGAGGATATTTGGGAGTCAAGTGGTGTTAAAGCTTTTGAATCTTTTGTCCGGCACTTAACCGATGTTTTTAAAGCTCTAAAACCCTATTGTTCGGGAATTGGTCGCGGTGCTGGCAATTTTTATATTGCGAGGGATTGCTTATTAAAAGAATTCAAGGTGCTTAATAGTCCCAGTTCGAGTCTGGAACTATTTATCAGTGAAAAACAAGAATGCGATCGCGCTATCTCTCATCCAGGAGCACTAATCAGAATTAAAGCGCCCAGTAAAATGGGCAAAACCAGATTGCTCAACAGTATTCTAAATTCTGCTAATGAGCGTAACTATGCCACAGTTAATATTAATTTATTACAGATAGAATCAGCCAAGTTTAAAAGCTTAGATCTATTTTTACGCTGGTTTTGTACTTATCTAAGTGACGCCCTAAATTTACATTCAGAACTGAATAATTATTGGAGTCAAGACCGAGGCAGTATGCAGAGCTGTACGCGCTATTTGGAAGCTGTTTTAACTCAGTTTGAACAGCCTTTAGTTATTGCCTTCGACGACCTAGATCGCTTAATCGGCTATCCTGAAATTAGCCAAGACTTCTTCTATCTACTGCGTAGCTGGCATGAAGATGCCAACAGTGAAGAAATTTGGGAACAGCTAAGATTAATCGTGGTTTATTCCACTGAAGATTTTGGTAATTTAGATATTAATCGATCGCCTTTTAACGTCGGCTTACCAATTGAATTAAAATTTATCCCGCGATCGCAATTAGTGCAGTTGGCTCACAACTATAATTTGGATTTGTCCGCAGTAGAAATAGATCGCCTACTCACTCTGCTAGGAGGACATCCTTATCTAGTCGATCTGCTATTAACTAATTTGGCAGGGGATGCTCAATTCAGCCTGGATGATTTACTGAAGGAAGTTGCTAGCGACAAGGGAATTTATGGTAGCTACTTACGACAGCATCTGATTAATTTACAGGCAAATAGTCAGCTAACCGAGATATTTTTGCAAATATTAAACAGCAGCCAACCAATACAGGTAGACACTCTTTTAGGCTACCAACTATATCGTATGGGCTTAGTTAAATGGTCAGAGAATAATTCTGTTGTACCCAGCTGCGAACTATTTAGGCAGTATTTTTTACCCAGATTGAAACATCAGTAATCAGTAATCAGTAATTAATGACCAATAACTATTTTAAAGTCGGAGGAAGTTTGCGCTATGGACACCCGACTTATATTACGAGAGAAGCCGATCGCAGTATTTACAATGCTCTTAAACAGCAGGA
>JBCBEA010000412.1:0-4429 GCA_038529195.1 Cyanobacteria bacterium J06600_6 | reverse complement strand
CTCTACATAATTCAGTATTTAAACTAAGTAAATATTCACTGAGTCTTTCTACTTACTGCATTCTTGGGATGCACTCATCATGTTGCCACGATAAAAGGTTCGAATTTTGTATATGAGTCTGATGTATTTATCTAGATAAATAGAGTAAGAATAGAAAAAGTGTGTTCAGAAAAAATTATGAACGCTATCAATTAGAATTTTTCTTTGAATGGAAGTAGCTAATATGCAGCAGATTTATAATGTAACCAATGGGGGTGATTCAGGAGCTGGCACTTTGAGAGAAGCCATAGAATTAGCTAATTCTAATCCTGGAGAAGATACTATTTTTGTCGGTGTTGATGTGGAACTCGATAGTTCCATATCAATTACTGATTCTGTAGATATTGGTAATAATTATGGAGCAAAGATTACTCAGACAGGATCGGATCGAATATTTACTATTGACGATCGCAATGATCTAGAGAATATTCAAGTTTCTCTTTATAGATTAACTCTCTCAGGAGGAGATTCTGATTCTATTGGAGGAGCTATACTTTCAGCTGAAGATTTGACCATCACAGATAGCGAGCTTTCAAATAATTCTGCTCAGAATAAAGGCGGAGCCATTTTTCAGATAAATGGCTTGGTCAATATTGCCAGAAGTAAAATCGACAATAATCAAGCTGGAGATGAAAGCTCGTCACAGAAGTCTATTGGTGGCGCTGTGTATATTGCCAATAGTACTTATGATATTTCAGGCAGTGTATTTGATGATAATCAAGCAGATACGGCTGATGCAATTTTCAGCTCTAATAGCTCTGGCTCAGTATCAAATACTGCTTTGAATAACGACTCTATAGTGACACGGGGTTTTCCAGCTTTTCAATCTGCTTTAAGTCATGAAGAAGATAATTTTTTGGATAATGGGAGGGGAGACGAATTTGAGCAGTTTAATGATAGTATTCCATTGGGTTCTAATTCTAGTGCGCTCATGTTGTTTTTAGAATCTGCCACAGATATTATCACTGGAGATGGTGAGGAAAGTAGAAAAGATTTGCTGCTGGATCTCGTAGAAAATAGTAGTTTCTGACTTTTACTAACTTACGTAGCTTAAGCCAACCTCAATCATTTCTCATTCGGAGTTCATCATGCCAAAAAATGATCTTAGTCCTGAAGAGCATACAAGTAAAATTATCAATACAGTTGTAAAATACCAAATCCGATCCTGGATCATCCACAAGGTTTTAACTATCTCCATCCTGTTCATCTGCGCCCAAATTCTGAGTTTCTTCATTCGAAACCCTCTAAATGTAGATCGCAGTGAAATCGAATCTCGCGAACATTTCACTCCCAGATTTCTTAGACGAGATTAGCAACAATTTTTTTGTGTTTACTTAAGTCAATCAGAAAAATTGATTGGCTTAAGTAACGCCTGTCAATTTTTTATGTTTTCTCTTAGACCCTACCAAAAACAGGTAGTAAGCGATACCTATCGCTACATTCGTGGGGGTGAAAAACACATATTGATTTTTGCCCCAACTGGAGCTGGCAAAACCATCATGATCACGAAGATTGTCTCAGACGCTATTAGTCGGGGCAAAAGAGTTTTGTTCGTGGTGCATCGAGAAGTATTAATCGGGCAGACAGCAGAAAAATTCGCTGCTGTTGGTTTAACCTGTGGTTTTATCAAGGCAGGTTGGCCATCAAAAGCTGATGCAATGGTTCAAATTGCGTCTGTCCAAACTTTACCGAAGCGAGACAGTTGGAAAAAGATTAAGTTCGATTTGATTGTTTTTGATGAATGTCATCTGGTTGCTTTCAGTAAAATCTGTCGGCAAATCAGAGAAGAATTGTTGCCGAGAGCGATTTATATAGGTTTGACCGCAACGCCCTGGCGCTTGTCAAAACGAGAGTCACTGAGCGATATTTATTCGAATTTAGTTTGTGCGCCAATGCCTAAAGTGCTGATTGAATCAGGTTTTTTGGTGAAGCCGTCTTATTATGGTCTAAATTTTAATGTCGAAGTTGATGAGATCGACATTGTTGGAGGTGATTATGACTTGAATCAGTTAAGTGTAACTTGCGATCGCCCTGAATTAATCGAACAGATTTGCCAAATTTGGATTGAATTAGCTTATGGGCGACCAACTATCGTTTTTGCCGTGAAAGTTAACCATGCGGAAAATATTGCCAATTCATTTAGCGATCGAGGAATTTCTGCTGCTGTGGTGAGTGGAAAAACCCCAAATTCAACTAGACAAGAGTTATATCGACAGCTCGCCTGTGGAGAATTGATGGTTTTGGCATCTTGTAATGCTCTAAGTGAAGGTTTCGATGTTCCTCAAGTTAGCTGTGTGGTTCTCGCTCGCCCAACAAAATCAAAAGCACTCTATTTTCAGCAAGTTGGTCGGGGACTACGTTTGGCTGATGATAAGGAAGACTGTCTTGTATTAGATCAATCTGGCAATGTTATGGAGCATGGTTTTATTGAAGATTTGGAAGAGGTGGTTCTAGAAGATTCGCAAGAGCAAACTTTAGTTCAGAAAGGGGAACCCCCTCTAAAAATTTGTCCTTTAGATCGAGGTGGTTGTGGAAAGTTTGTTCCTTCAGTAGTTCTGAAATGCCCAGAATGCGAGTACAACTTTGATCTTGCCAAGCTGGTGAAAGTGCTAAACAGCAGTAGATTGATCTCGCTAGAAGATCAGCAGAAAATGGAAAAATATCGCTTCTTGCTTCGGGAGAGTTACCGAAATAGTTTTGCACCCAGTTGGGCAGCCATCAAATTCAGAGATGAATTTGGCTTTTTCCCTCCCTTTGATTGGGCGCGAAGTGCAATTTTCGATGGACAAAAGGAGGCGCTTTCTCAATACACTATCTATCTAAAAAGGATTGCTAGCCGATTGGATAAGGATTTGGATTGGGTACAAAAGTATTTGCGTATGGAGTTTGGTCTGAAGAACTCTCCATCAGGAAAAAGAACTTGAAATCATAAGTATTAAGAAATGCCGAATAAGAAATTTAACGTCAAAAAGCTAAATGCAACCAGTTCTATTCTAGGGAAATTAGATATAAAACCCAAAGTGGAGTTGACCCTCAGAGAAAGTATATATTATCTGCGTTCTAAGCTTAATGCAGCTAGGAGAAAAGGCTACAGTTATGAAGATCTTTCTCACATTTTGTCTGAGCAAAATATTGTTATTGCTCCTGGTACGTTAAAGCTTTATTTAAAGGAGAGTTTGAAAAAGTCAAATTTAAATAAAGCTTTAAAAAAACAACAGATTATTAAACATTCAACGGGAAAGAGATAAATTATGGTTAAACGTAAAAGAGTCAGCCTAAGTATAAGGTTGCAGCCATATCCAGAGACACTTTTAGCTGAATTGGTAAACTGGCTCAATTCTTTGGAGCAAAGTGAAAAAAAACAAAGGATTGAGACTGCTTTGATTATGGCTTATCTTCCTTATGCCCGTGAAAGTTCCGGTGCATCTAAAGCAGAAATAGAACGTTGCTGTTGGGAAACTCAAGATATGTTGAACAAACATGGTTACTATCTAAGGAGAATTCTCGACGTTTCTGAAGTACCAACATTAGAAGTCCCGCTGAATCAGAATGAGCATTCAATTATGCTTTCTTTTTCATCACCTGAAGCGGCAAATAATAAGAAGAAATCGAGAACAAAATCCCCGTCTAAAACTAAGGATAAAAACATTCATCGCTACATTGATGGCATTTTTGGCGATTGAGATAGCGTCGTAGGGCTAACATCATAAATGAACGCCAGATTTGATCTTTTCTTATACTTTCGGACTTTAGAGCCGTTGTTGAAAGTTGATAATATGAGCATAGCCAAAGATTCGGATGAAAAGTGTCCAAAAATCTATTAAATAATAGATGAATATGTCTATTAATATGGAAAAAGTGATTTAAAGTACACCAAAATCATTCTATTTTTGGGTATCTACTTTTTCATAAAATATGAGACAGACTTAGATAGAGATCGCCTGAAAGTCCAAAGAAAAAGCGATCGGCTTGATGTAGTTTTTAGGTACAGTTGATCTCTGTAATTAAGTAACAAGAGTTTTAAATGGTTAAACTCAATTCATTCAAAAACTTCAAAAAACTTTTCTACCCATCGAACAGCGTGTTTAGCGATTTTAGGATACCAAAAATAATAAGTAAAAGGGACACAAGCTAATAATAATATAACAGCCAAATTATCGGCACCATTTCCCCAAAGTATTGGAAAAAATCCAATTGACAAGGCGATAGGCAAAATAGAGAAAATTCCTGTGTAAAGATCCAAAGTTAATTTAAGTAATTGTACAATTAAATTTATTCCTGCAAGAATTAAAAATAATGATCCGATTAGTATAATTATTTCCATTTTTATACGGTTTTAAAGTTTGAATTCTCTAATTTTGATGTGCAAAACATCACTTGAAAATCTAAA
>JBCBEA010000411.1:0-4429 GCA_038529195.1 Cyanobacteria bacterium J06600_6 | reverse complement strand
GTGACAACCGAAGGTCGTTACGCAACTGCATCAGAGCTACAGTCGTTAAAAGATTATTTTCCCACTGTTAGTGTGCGTCTCAATGCCTATCAAAAAATTCGCGATCGCGAAGCAGAAATTATCGAGCAATTGCGGGTCAAAATGCTAGCCAAGCAGCCAAATATCTTTCAAATAGACTCTAGAGATGTTACGGCTCTCTATGTAAGAGATACCAAAATTATTTTACGTATTGCCAGTGCTGCAATGTTAATTGACGATCTTGACCGTTTGCGCGAAAATATCCTGCTTTGGCAGCGAACTATTGTTAAAGCCTTCCAGGTTAAGCATATTGCTGCTTTAGCTCATGAAACCATGCCAGAAGTTATCGAGCAATTTCTCAGTGAGAAAGAATATGCTCTGATGAAACCAATTCTGATGCTAAACCAGGCTGTCTTAGCTGATTAACTCAATTAATTTATTGACCTAATTTCATCTTTAATCTAATTACTTATTTAAATAACCATGAAAAAATCTACTTCTCGTCAAACCCACTGGCTAGATATTGCGGAAATAACTGCTGTTGTTGGCTCGGTTGGCGGTTCTGTTACTAGTATTTTTTTCAAGCAGTTTCTCTGGGTAACAGTTCCTCTTTCCTTCTCTGCGGGCATCGCCATAATTAACCACCAGCGATTAAAACAATTAGTGGCATCAGAACAGGAGGCAGTTGCTTTTTTAATTGAAGAAAATCATGCTCGCATTACGAAACTAAACCACCAGGCGGAAAAGCAACACTGGGATAATAAAGTCGAATTTAAGGAATTAAAACAAACTAGTGAGCGTGTTTCGGGGGAACTGGAGCGGTTAGATTTTGAACAAAAAGTTAAGCTAGATCGAGCAAAACAAGAATTGCAGACGTTACAGGCTTCGATGATGAAATTAGACGAGCTAACGAGTAAGCTAGATCGAGAACAAAATGAAACTCGTAAGTTGGCTGGGGAATTAAAAGCGATTGAGAAATTCACCCAGATCATCGGTCACAGTCCTAATTCAGCTGAAGCCTACTATAAAAGGGCTTTAGCCTATCAGCGTACGGGTAATATCGAGCGGGCAATAGAAGACTTTGGCAAGACTATCTTTTTAGAAAGCGATCGCGCCGAAGCACATCACCAGCGGGGATTGCTCTATTTAGACATTGAGCTACCTCAAAAAGCAATTATTGATTTTCGTCGTGCAGCCCAGCACTATATAAGCCAAGGTAATCTAGATAAGTACCGTGAGGCGAGAGATCTGGGTCTTAAAATTCATTTTCACCAGTCTGCCCAAAATGATGAGCTGGAAACAGAGCATAGTTCTAAACCAAAATCTCATCCCGTAGCTGTGAATAATCTTTTTAGCTAATGGCACTAAATTCTATTGTGTGGTGATTGAAAGTTAGATTTTAGGTTTTAGAGCGAGTCATAATAGCTAAGATTATTCTATTGTTTGTCTGACTAATTCTTTAGGTTTAATCTACTCCACTGTTTCGGTTAAGTCGCCATAATATAGGCGAACCCCATTAACCAGCTATGACCTTGGTAAGAGAAAAATCGAACTATAAAATTTTAGATTTAGTTGGTCGCGGTCAGTTTGGCAGGGTATATGCTGCCATCGAACGACAAAGTGGGATGCTAGTTGCCCTAAAAGAGCTGAATATTAAGCAGCTATCGACCAGCAACTTTTTACGGGAGCTTACTTTTTTAGTCACTCTCGATCATTTTAATATCGTTAGCTGCAGAGCTTTAGAACATCAGCAGAACAAACGTTATCTTGTGATGGACTACTGTGAGGGGGGAACTTTACGCGATTTAATTAATCGCGTTCCGAAGATGGGTTTAACCCGAAGCCTGCAGCTTATTATTGATGTGCTTCAGGGTCTAGAATTTGCTCATGCCAGAGGTATTATCCATCGCGATATTAAACCAGAGAACATTTTACTCAAGAGTAGCGATCGCGGTTATTCGGCACACATAGCTGACTTTGGCATAGCTCAACTCAGTCAGCAGTCGGCAGATCGAGACGTACTGAGCAATACTGGCTCTCCTGCATATATGGCTCCTGAACAGTTTTATGGGGATTATTCATACAACTGCGATCTATATGGGCTGGGGATAATTTTATATGAGCTAGTGGTAGGAGAACGACCATTTTTAGGCATGCCTAAAGATCTGTTGCCAGCCCACCTTAGTCGCCCACCGATTATCCCTTCTAATCTTCCTTCGATTTTGCGGAGGGCGATCGCTCAATCATTACGCAAGTTCCCCCAATATCGTTTTCAAAGTGCAGCCGAAATGCGCCACGCCCTGGAGTTAGTTCTAGAAGTTATTGAAGCTGATGCTCAACTGGAAATGCCAATTCAGGCTAAATCTGGTTTTCCCGTTCTTAATGCGGACACTAGCTTTACCTACACTGGACAAATACTTGATTTAGCAGTTAGTCAGGGACAAGTTTACTTAAACCTAAATAATGATTCAATTGTACGACGCGATTTAGACGCAGAGCGATCGCCAGAGGCTTTAGAGTTAGAAAAAACTGTTTTTAATCAGCCAATTCATAGCTTGCAGCATAGTTTGCAGGTCAGCACCACTGGCTGTCTAGTGGCTACTCGTACCTCTTTGTACTATCAGTCTCAAATTGCAGGAGTCGATACGGATTTTTTACCCATTGCCACTTTTGCCAGTGAAAAAGCTATTGCTACCGTCGATCCTCAAGGATCTTGGCTCGCCGTTGCGGAGCAAACTCAAAGTGAAACTGAGCAAAGTAAAACCAAGGAAAAATTAAACATTTATAAACTGCCTCAGGGACAGCTAAAGCGATCGCTCGTCAACAGCCCCGTTTTTGATCATCTAATCGCCCTAGATTCTAGCTACGCTATTGGTTTAAGGCGAGAGGATAGAAATACAAAATTTCAGCTTTTTAATCGACGAGGCAACTGGCTGGCTAATTTTAGCGTGCAAATTAAACTGGCGACAGTGGCTCACAATCCCCTATTTCCCCATCGTCTGTTAGCCACTGAAGTCGATAATTCTCATGCTGTTATCCTGATTAAACTAAAAAAATTTAGTCTCCAACGTGTTTCGCTCGAAATAAAACCAGTTTTAGTCACAGATTGTCCTGTAGGCTATTTAGTTAGCGATCGCCAGGGAAAAATAATTGTCTTAAACAGCGATGGCGAATTAATACACAGCTGCCAAATATCACTACCTCCAGAATTTGAGCTAACGGCGATCGCTGTTGACCAGACTCGCTTACTGATCGCCTCCACTGACTCAACCCATTCTCAGCTACAGATATTTTCCTGGAATGCAGTTATCCACGCCTGGTAAATCAGACTTGATTTCTCTCGTTAGAATTAAATTGGCTGCTGAGGCGATCGCTTTATTCTGGTTTTTTACTCAGACAATTATCACAAGTTCCACAGCGAAATCTTGACATATCTTGCTTAAAGCCAAAGGCATAGAGTAAATATTGCCAGCGACAGTGCTTGGTTCTTAAATACTTTTGCATTCTTAGGCGATCGCACTTTTGACTATTGATTAGCTGCTCGATCTTTGCCTGACTAGAGCGTTTACGGTAATTCAAAGGATCTTGCCAGCGGACTAAGCCAAGACTGTGCAAAATTCCTAGGGTAATTTCTGCTTGGGGAAACTGTTTTTTAATGCTGGCAATATTTCCCTGTAGGGGTAATTGTGGGATCAGCTTTTGAGCCTGGCGGGATTGCTGGGCTAGTTTATGAGTGAAAAATTGGCTTCGCTGTTTATCTTGTGGATCGAGCCAGCCAGTTGGTTCACTAATTAAGGTTAAAGCACTAGCAGGCTTACCGTCTCTACCTGCGCGTCCAACTTCTTGAATATATTCTGCTAATAATTCTGGGGCATGATAATGTACAACAAATTTGCAGTCAGGTTTATCGATCCCCATGCCAAAAGCAGAGGTGCAGATCACAAATTGAATTTTGCCAGAGATCCAGTCTTGCTCTATCTGTCTTCTGACTGTAGTAATTAATCCTGCATGATAGGCAGCAGCAGCATAGCCCAATGATTTAAACCAAATTGCTAAAGTTTTACTATCCTGACGCGATCGCACATACACCAAACCAGACTGCCGTTGATGTGTTTGAATAAATCCCAGCATGGCGTTTTTTCTTCCTTTGGGAGTCCAGACGGTCTTAATCCGTAGGTTCAAATTTTGACGGTAAGGACTAGTGATAAATTTCTCAGGCTGGTACAACTCTAGCGCCTGAATAATTTCTATCTGTGCTTGCGGGTTGGCGGTAGCGGTAAAAGCTGCGACTGTAATTTTTGTGCCTTGAGGCTTATGCTGCAATAAACTACGGCGTACTGCACCTAGACGACGATAGGCGGGACGAAAAGTAGCTCCCCACTGAAATTAAGATTACAGGAATCATCATTGA
>JBCBEA010000410.1:0-4440 GCA_038529195.1 Cyanobacteria bacterium J06600_6 | reverse complement strand
AAAATGGTCGTCGTACCTATTCTGCTTCGCTGATTCCTAACCGTGGTGCCTGGTTAAAATTTGAAACAGATAAAAACGGCTTAGTCTGGGTCAGAATTGATAAAACTCGTAAGCTTTCGGCACAGGTATTGTTAAAGGCAATTGGCTTAAGCGATAACGAAATTTTAGACGGCATTCGCCACCCTGACTTTTATCAGAAAACCTTAGATAAAGAAGGTAACCCTAGCGAAGAAGAAGCATTGCTCGAACTATATCGCAAATTGCGTCCAGGTGAACCGCCTACGGTAAGTGGGGGACAACAGCTATTAGAATCTCGTTTCTTTGACTCCAAACGCTACGATTTGGGTCGAGTTGGTCGCTATAAGCTCAATAAAAAACTGCGTTTGACCGTACCAGATACCACTAGGGTCTTAACGACTACAGACATTTTATCGGCGGTAGCCTATCTAATTAACTTAGAGTTTGACGGCGGTACTACTGATGATATTGACCATCTGGGTAATCGCCGAGTGCGTTCTGTGGGCGAACTGCTACAAAATCAGGTGCGTGTTGGTCTGAACCGTCTGGAAAGAATCATTCGCGAACGGATGACCGTCAGTGAAGCGAACAGCCTGACTCCCGCAGCCTTGGTTAATCCCAAACCCCTAGTTGCAGCAATCAAAGAATTCTTTGGTTCATCTCAGCTATCCCAGTTCATGGATCAAACCAATCCTCTGGCAGAGTTAACCCATAAGCGTCGTCTCTCAGCTTTAGGACCTGGCGGTTTAACGAGAGAAAGAGCGGGCTTTGCCGTCCGCGATATTCACCCAACCCAGTATGGTCGTATTTGTCCAGTAGAAACTCCTGAAGGACCTAATGCAGGTCTGATTGGTTCTCTGGCAACCTACGCCAGAGTTAATCCCTACGGCTTTATTGCTACCCCTTACTATCGTGTTGATAGTGGGCGAGTCTTGAAAAATGAAGATGTAGTCTATCTGACTGCTGATGAAGAAGATGACATGCGCGTTGCCCCTGGAGACGTTGCCACCGATGATGATGGATACATTCTGGGGGAAGCGATCGCTATTCGCTATCGTCAAGAATTTTCTACCTGCGACCCAGAAGAAGTAGATTACGTGGCAATCTCTCCGGTACAGATTGTGTCAGTAGCAACCAGCTTGATTCCCTTCCTCGAACACGATGATGCTAACCGTGCCCTAATGGGTTCTAACATGCAGCGTCAGGCTGTACCCCTACTGCGTCCAGAACGACCCTTAGTTGGAACAGGACTTGAGGCACAGGCTGCCCGTGACTCAGGGATGGTAGTTGTATCTCGTACTCACGGTATCGTTACCTATGTTGATGCTGAAGTAGTTCGAGTTCGGGTTAAAGAAGGTAATAACGGCTTATATGCTCCAGATCCAGGAGAAGAAATTGCCTATAAACTACAGAAATATCAGCGTTCTAATCAGGATACATGTTTGAATCAGCGTCCTTTGGTCTATGCAGGGGAAGACGTTGTTCCAGGTCAGGTATTGGCGGATGGTTCATCAACCGAAGGTGGAGAGCTAGCCCTAGGACAAAACGTTCTGGTCGCTTATATGCCTTGGGAAGGATATAACTACGAAGATGCGATTTTGATCAGCGAACGTTTGGTATATGACGATGTTTATACCAGTATTCACGTTGAGAAATTTGAAATCGAGGCAAGACAAACTAAATTGGGTCCAGAGGAAATTACTCGCGAAATTCCCAACGTTGGTGAGGACGCTTTGCGCAACCTTGATGAAAGAGGCATTATTCACATTGGTGCTTGGGTAGAAGCAAGTGAAATTCTGGTTGGAAAAGTAACGCCTAAAGGTGAATCAGACCAGCCTCCCGAAGAAAAACTTCTCAGAGCGATCTTCGGAGAAAAAGCTAGGGACGTGCGGGACAACTCCTTGCGAGTGCCCAACGGAGAAAAAGGCAGAGTCGTTGACGTGCGAGTGTTTACCCGAGAACAGGGTGACGAACTGCCCCCTGGCGCAAATATGGTAGTAAGAATCTACGTTGCTCAGAAGCGGAAAATTCAGGTAGGGGACAAAATGGCTGGTCGCCACGGCAACAAAGGGATTATTTCTCGAATTCTGCCGATTGAAAGTATGCCCTATCTTCCAGACGGTACGCCAATTGATATCGCTCTCAACCCACTGGGTGTTCCTTCACGGATGAACGTCGGACAGGTCTTTGAGTGTCTGCTGGGTTGGGCGGGTGAAAACTTGTCTACTCGCTTTAAGATGATGCCTTTCGATGAAATGTACGGCAAGGAAGCATCGCGAGAAACTGTTCATGGCAAAATCATGGACGCTGCCAAGAAACCAGGTAAGTCTTGGGTTTATGACGAAAAAAATCCGGGTAAAATCGACGTATTTGACGGACGTACAGGAGAGAAATTTGCTCGTCCTGTCACCGTTGGTAAGGCATATATGCTGAAACTGGTTCACCTGGTAGATGATAAAATTCACGCCCGTTCTACAGGTCCTTATTCTCTGGTAACGCAGCAGCCTTTGGGTGGTAAAGCGCAGCAGGGTGGACAGCGTTTTGGAGAGATGGAGGTATGGGCACTAGAAGCTTATGGTGCTGCTTATACACTGCAGGAACTGTTAACGGTTAAGTCTGATGATATGCAGGGACGGAACGAGGCGCTAAATTCAATTGTCAAAGGCAAGCCTATTCCTCGTCCTGGAACGCCAGAATCATTTAAGGTACTGATGCGAGAGCTACAGTCTTTAGGTCTGGATATTGCAGTACATAAGTTAGAGTCCCTTGATGACGGCAGTAGTCGAGATGTAGAAGTAGATTTGATGGCGGATACTCCTCGTCGTACCCCCAACCGACCCACCTACGAGTCTTTACAGCGAGAAGAATCCACTGAAGAAGTCTAGTCACAAAGGCTGAGAAATGAGGGATAGAGGATGCCGAGAAGAATACCGCAACTTATAAGGATTATTCTTCTCATGCCTTCATTTCCTGTCAACAGATAATTAACTTCTAAACCCTAATTCTTAAATTTCTAAGCGATAAATGAGAAACCAGATAGAACAAAGATTCGATTACGTCAAAATTGGTATTGCTTCTCCCGAACGTATTCGTCAGTGGGGAGAAAGAACTTTACCAAACGGTCAGTTGGTAGGAGAAGTAACCAAACCAGAAACAATCAACTACCGTACCCTTAAGCCAGAAATGGACGGGTTGTTCTGTGAACGTATTTTTGGTCCTGCAAAAGACTGGGAATGTCACTGTGGTAAGTACAAGCGAGTACGGCACCGTGGTATTGTTTGCGAGCGCTGTGGGGTAGAAGTTACAGAATCGCGCGTACGTCGTCACCGTATGGGCTTTATTAAGCTAGCAGCTCCTGTAACTCACGTTTGGTATCTTAAAGGGATTCCTAGCTATCTGAGTATTCTGTTAGACATGCCTCTACGGGATGTAGAGCAGGTAGTTTACTTTAATGCCTATGTAGTTCTCGACCCGGGTAATGCGGGAAACCTCTCTACTAAGCAGCTTCTGACTGAAGATCAGTGGATCGAAATTGAAGACCAGCTATATAGCGAAGACTCCGAGTTGGTTGGGGTAGAAGTTGGAATTGGTGCCGAAGCCATCCAAAGGCTGTTAGAAGAGGTTGCTCTGGAAGAAGAAGCAGAAAAGCTTAGAGAGTTGATTGCTGATGCCAAAGGACAGAAAAGAGCCAAGCTAATTAAGCGGCTACGGGTAATTGATAACTTTGTGGCGACAGGTTCGCGTCCAGAGTGGATGGTGCTAAACGCAATTCCTGTTATTCCACCAGATTTGCGCCCGATGGTGCAGCTGGACGGTGGTCGTTTTGCGACTTCTGACCTGAATGACCTTTATCGTCGGGTAATTAACCGTAATAATCGTTTGGCGAGGCTACAGGAAATCCTGGCACCAGAAATCATTGTCCGTAATGAAAAACGCATGTTACAAGAAGCGGTAGATGCGCTAATTGATAACGGTCGTCGTGGTCGGACGGTAGTTGGTGCAAATAATCGCCCCTTAAAATCTCTCTCAGATATTATCGAGGGTAAACAAGGTCGTTTTCGTCAAAACTTACTGGGTAAAAGAGTTGACTACTCTGGACGCTCGGTAATTGTTGTCGGACCCAAGCTAAAGATATACCAGTGCGGTTTGCCGAGAGAAATGGCTATCGAACTATTTCAGCCATTTGTGATTCATCGCCTAATAAATAGTGGCATGGTCAATAACATCAAGGCTGCTAAAAAATTAATTCAGCGTAATGACCCGAGCGTCTATGAAGTACTGAAGGAGGTAATTGCAGGACACCCCGTCATGCTGAACCGCGCCCCAACTCTACACCGTTTGGGGATTCAGGCATTTGAGCCAATTTTGGTAGAAGGACGAGCAATTCAGCTTCATCCTTTAGTTTGTCCTGCCTTTAACGCC
>JBCBEA010000409.1:0-4444 GCA_038529195.1 Cyanobacteria bacterium J06600_6 | reverse complement strand
GTGCGAGATAAGAAGCGTAGATATGTCCTTCTAAATGATGTACTCCTAAAAAAGGCTTGTCATAGATCATCGCCAGGGTTTTTGCTGCTGCCATGCCGACTAATAATGCCCCTACTAAACCAGGCGTACAGGTACAGGCGATCGCATCAATATCTTGCCACTGTAAATCCGCTTCGACTAACGCGCGATCTATGCAGGGATTAATAATTTCTAAGTGCTGGCGAGAAGCTAACTCTGGGACAACCCCACCATAAGTTTCATGCAATTCGATCTGAGAAGAAACAATACTACTCAAAACTTGACGGTTCTTTACGATTGCGACCGCTGTTTCGTCACAACTTGTTTCGATCGCTAAAATTGTTGCCATCCTTTGATAAATTTAACTATTAGTTAGCGTCCAAAATACATCTTGAATCTATCTTGGCGCTTTTGTACAAACACAATAATCATCTGTCACAAAAGGAAACATATTCATGAGAAGGTTGTTTGCTTTAGTCTTAGTATTTACGCTTTGGTTTGGTTTTTCCCCCACGGCGAATGCTGACGAAGTAGCGGGCTTGACTCCCTGTGG
This sequence comes from Cyanobacteria bacterium J06600_6, assembly GCA_038529195.1. Lineage (GTDB taxonomy): Bacteria > Cyanobacteriota > Cyanobacteriia > Cyanobacteriales > Xenococcaceae > Waterburya. The sequence goes on along the minus strand of JBCBEA010000409.1, from coordinate 3,873 downwards.
AGAAAATCCTGCTTACGTCCAAAAAGCTAAAAATTTCCGCAACACTACTGACGATCCTAACTCTGGTCAAATTAGAGCCGAGCGTTATGCTGAAGCTCTTTGTGGCCCTGAAGGATATCCTCACCTGATCGTAGATGGTCGCTGGTCCCATATGGGAGACTTTTTTATTCCTAGCGTCATGTTCTTATATATCGCTGGCTGGATTGGTTGGGCTGGTCGCTCCTACATAATCGCAGTTAGAGACGAGAAAAATGCAGAAATGCAGGAAATCGTGATTAACGTTCCCCTAGCCGTTAGCAAAATGTTAGCTGCTGCTTCTTGGCCTTTACTGGCTTTTGGTGAGATTACTAGTGGCAAAATGTTTGCCGATGAATCGGAAATCACCGTATCTCCGCGTTAAACCGCGCTATTTATTTATTCACAGGAGAATGCTATGGGAGACTTACAAAAGTTTCTTTCTACTGCCCCAGTTTTAATTATGGCTCTGCTGACTTTTACAGCGGGTATCTTAATTGAGTTTAATCGTTTTTATCCAGACCTATTATTTCATCCCCTTAGCTAGAGTTAAAATTGCTCTAATCTGAGATTTTCTTAACTTAATAACGTGTTAATTTTCGGTATAGGTGCTGACTATTTACACTTCATACCCTGCGATTAATTTGGTTGTTAGTCGCAGTTTTTTATTTGTGAAATTTAGTTATTCCTCTCGGCTATTGTTGACATTTCTCGGATTCCAGCGCGATCGCAATTCTTCGATGTGTAGATTTTGCTCGTCTTTTTGTAAATGTCGCGGACTACTTTCAAAAGATAACGATGAAGGCAGGGCATCTTCGCCATATTCCGACCTGATAAAGGAGTAGATGTCTGCGTAGGCGGGATCAAAATCTGCCTGATCTTGGGGTATGTTCAGATACTGTTTGAGAGCCTGGGAAAATAAGCCAGTACCGTCATCAAAAAAGCGTTCTGTCGACAAACCAAAGCGTTCATAGGGATAGAAAGATAAATCGGCAGCAGATCTGGCTGCAACCCAAGAGGCATAAGACCAATATTCGCTAAAAGTGCCAAACTCATTCGCAGACAGCATCATCAGCTTCAGCCAGTGCCGATCCGATTGATAATAGTCCTGGACTCGACTGGCGAAGGCTTTAAGATGCTCTTGTTTAAACCACATGTGGTGAGGCACAAAAGTTCCCGAGTGGTTTTTGAGTGCCTCAACTCCTAAGACGGTAACGATCCATTCTGACCACTGAGCGACAATTTGCTCATTACCCCAATCTTGATGCTGGAGTAGGGCAAATGAGTGCTTTGCAGTATTAGCTGCTGGTTCAATCAGCGACCAAGTATCGACAGTCAGTAAATCGCTGTCCCAAACCATATACCACTCACTCAAAGAATTGACGCCCTCAAATGCTCCTAGTTTTAACAACTGTTGGTAAAACCAGCCTGGAGTATAGAGAGACTTCCCTAAATCCAGTTCCGCGCAAATTCGCTCTTTTGTTAGATCGGTTGAGTTAAAAAACTCTTCTTCTCGATGTAATTTAAGCTCGCCAATTTGCCAATTTGCGGATAATTGCTGAAGTTGCCTTACTTGAGCATCTGGGGCAATGATATGAACTGTCCGAGGTTGATAATGGGTAAAAATTCCTTCTATGACGGCTCTGGTATTCCAACGCACCCGATAGAGGGGAATTACAAAATCAAATATTTCAGGGGACATAGATTTTGAGCAAGATCTTGCTTTTAAACAGCAGAAAGAGGTTGCGGATCTAGGTTGGCAGATTCAAGAGGAGCATGAGCTACTGTTGAAGGGTCTTCTAAACCAACGTCGCTACAGTGAGGTTCGATACCAAGACCTCGACGGGGATACTCAGCACAAATTGCTTGGTATTCACTAACCGCCAAATCTAATTCTGCGCGAGAAAGTGAATTGAGATAGCCACACTGACCAATTTCGCCTTTCGGCAAAGGTGCAGCCAGGTTGTTGCCTCGCTTCTCAAAAATCTTTTGCTGAGAAGCCCAGAGAGTATCTGTTCTTAGCATAATATCGTGCCAGAGACTTAATCCAAAAGAGCTAATTAGATCTGTAATACGTTTAAATTGAGCCTCGTCAATCCAATTCATTTTGTAGCTGAGATAAGCACCAAAGCCCATCCCGATTGCTACTGCGTGTCCATGGAGTAAGCCTGCTTCAATTTCAAACCCAGGGGACCAGGTATGACCATAAGCATGGGGACGACACTGGTGAGTCTCGTAGAGATTATCATATTCGGCAGCGACATAGCTGCGTAGAGCCGCACCAAGGATTTTCTGGGAGAGAAGATCAATCTCAGAATTGGGTTCACAATCAACTGTACCAAAGCTGGTTTTAATTAGACGTGGTCCCGCCTGTTCCATCATTTCAAACAGCTCTGCATCTTTGGTGACTGCCATCTTGATAATCTCAATAATGCCGTGGCGTAACCATCCTTCTTTCAGAGTTTTGAAGAAAAAGCGATCGGTAATTGAAAGTACGGGGGGATGATATGCTCCAAACAAATTTTTGTAGCCAAAGCCATCACAACAGGTACGAGGAGAAGGTCCCGCATCAATTCCTGCCACAATTGAGGTAGAAAGCATGATGTAGGGAGTATTGCGATGATACAGAGCGCAGGCTAGTCCACCCGTATCAGCTAGAACCCCACCGCCAACTATCAGTACAGGCTCGTTGCGGGAGACTCCTAAGTTTTTAAAATCTCCCAGCATTTTTTCTACGGTGTAGATTCCTTTATCTACCTCCATTGCTCGATAGACAAGCTTTTCTAGCTTAATATTGTGATAGTCGAAATAATGCTCTAGCTGTTCGCCAAAGTACTCTTCAACATTTTGGTCTACTAGGCAAACACATCGTCCATGAGACACATACATGTCTCTTAAAAGCAGCTGTTCCGGCTGGAGCGAATTATCGATTACCTTGATGGAAGTGAAGGTACTCGACCTCATCACAGCTTCAATCGTGCGATCGTCTTCTGTGCTTTCCACGTAGCCACGACTTTCACGGTAGTTAGATGTAGGATAAATTGCATGAGGATTTTCAACTACTAAACGTTCTACTAAGTCGCGATAAAATTCTGCTTCATCACCGCTTTGAAGTAAATCCAACAGCTTAGTTTTTCCTAATTCAGAAGAGTGCACCCTGTTAGCAAACTGATACCAGTCTTGCCCGACAACTTCATCAAAGGCAGAAAGCAATTCTGCCAAAATACCAAAGAAGTTGCTGAGAGAAAGATTTAGGCTGCTTCTCAGCTTTCTACAGGGAGATAAGCCCTTGACGGCATCTACTTCTGCAAATTCTGTGCCCAATTCCGCAGAGAACGCAGGGCTGTTAATCAAAGACAGTAACAAGCTCTTAAAATGTTCGCTACTGCAAATAGTTTTGACAGCGTTTTCTAAATTCTGGCACGCTAGAGGCTCACAGTCGTGCTTGGAGATAAAAGCGTTAACTGCCGAGGTAGTCTTTGTCATTATTTATTCCGAAAAAAACGGTATGTGCAAGATTGTTGAGGGCTGTGTGATTCCCTGCTTAAGTTAAATTAACATAAGCGTCCCCAAAAATTAAGAAAATATTACAAAAAACCTTGTTTTATACAAAGCATGGTAGTCAAACGCACTTTTTGAGCCGAGATAAATGGCGTAGGTAGTTTATTTGTAGTTTTGCTAGACGCAATCATACATCAGCCCCAAAATTAGTAGAGTGATTTGCTATCGGTAAAATTACTTAATTCAAGAGATATTCAAAACGTCCAAACAAGATTCCAGAATAAGCGTTTACTCCACTATGTTTATCGTAGCGGAAAAATTGATTTAGTAGGAAAATTGCTTAGTATATTTAACTAG
>JBCBEA010000408.1:0-4446 GCA_038529195.1 Cyanobacteria bacterium J06600_6 | reverse complement strand
TTCAGTAATTTCTAGCTTAAGGAATTGGGGAGCTAGACCTGTTTCCATCAAAATCTCGGCGATAATGTCTCCCGCATAGGGTTGGGAAAGTTGCTTACCAGTAATATTGACGCTGATAAAGGTGGGCTTGTGTGATGACTGTTTTTGCCACTCTACCATTTGCTCGCAGGCAGTGCGTAAGACCCACCAGCCAATCGGCGTGATTTTGATGGAAACAGGTCTAGCTCCCCAATTCCTTAAGCTAGAAATTACTGAAAGCGAGATCATTGAAAATATTAGCCTGGTGCTACCAACGGTGGAGAAGCTAAAAAAATTAGGAGTGCAGCTATCAATGGATGATTTTGGGACTGGCTACTCATCTCTGAGCTATCTTAATAGTCTTCCAGTTGATACGCTTAAAATTGATCGCTCTTTTATTCAAGGGATCGAAAACGATCACCATCAGTTAGAGTTAGTTAAAACAATTGTTCAGCTGGCTAAAGTGTTTGAGTTAGAAATAGTTGCCGAAGGAATTGAAACAGAAGCGCAGTATGCTCTTTTGAAGGAGCTTAAATGCAAGTACGGGCAGGGATATCTGTTTTCACAACCCGTTGATCGCGCGATCGCCTCAGCTTTAATTGATTAATCGTTAAAGCACTTCTGATGGAGAGAGGCACAAATAAAGTAATCATAAAGCAGTTAAGACTTTGCCCTGATAAGTTCATTTGAAAGGTTTTGTCATCTTGTCATCATAATAGACAACGAAGCCCAGGATCTTAGCTGCTAGGTCTTTTCTACTCCTAAATCTACTGCGTTGAAGAAGTTTACGCATCGAGATAAAAAACCAAATCTCGATTTGAACTAGTATCTTGAACAGTGTTTTGGGGAGTAATTCAAGACAACTTGGCTCTTATTTTGTCGTTGATTGAAGTACGCCAGATTGACTTTTCTTGCCGAGTGCTGCATTTATTTGAGATGTTTTCTATTTGCGCGACCCAAAGAACTAAAGATTCTGACTGATAAATATTCAAACAGTCCATAATCAAATGCCACTTAACTATTTTTAGATTGGCTTGCACGATTTGCTGTTGGTGAGTTACAAAATCTGTTTCTGTTCTAGTTTTAGCAATACTTTGCAGTACAGAATTAATCTGTAACAAAACATTGATGAAACCTAAAAAATTGGATTCATTTTAGGATCATAGATCCTAAATACTACTCGAGGTTAAGTATTTAAGAACTTCTGAAACCCAGGCTCCTTATGATACGGGACTGACGGGACTCGAACCCGCGACCTCCTGCGTGACAGGCAGGCATTCTAACCAGCTGAACTACAGTCCCATGCTTTTTTCAAGGAAACTTCCTTGTTTGCCACGAGATACATACTAGCATATTAAACGGCAAAAGCAACTATTATCCAAGAGATTTATTTTGCGTTTGCCAACAGACAGGTCAAGAAGCTTGTCCATAAACGTTTTGAGCGACACGATCATCGATAAAATGACAAGGTGAGAATATATTTATTCTTTACCTACAAAACTGAGCAGCCAAGAAATTTTAGGTCGGCTACCCATATCGTAACTTTGGTGCAATTGTTGATAAGATACTGGTTACTTGTTGCAAACCGAAAGTATTGAGTCTTTCTAAACAGGTATCAACCAATCGATAATCTAAGTCATCGTAATTATTATCAATGTATTGATGATTCCTAAGTTGCTGTGGGGCGGTATAGCATCACAAATCGTATTCGAGAAGCCAAGATTAATCGTTCAAATTTGATAAAGTACTAAGTTGATTTTTGTAGAACATGGTGTCTCATTCTGGTAGCAAGCCACCCCTCGGAGCAGTCTTACAGCAAGCAGGTTTAGTCTCTGCTGAACAGATTAGCCAAGCCCTTAAGCAGCAAAAACAGATCGACAGTAATTTGAGAATAGGCGAAATTTTAGCCATTCAAGGAAGAATTGCGCCAGAAACCGCTAATTTTTTTGCTGAGGTCTGGGACTCGGCAGTTGCGGAGCAGCCAAAACGACCAATCGGTCAATACTTGAAACAGGCTGCTTTACTAGACGAACAGCAAATTCAAGCAATTTTAGCTGAACAGAAACATAGTCAAAGTAAATTTGGCGAATTAGCGATCGCCAAAGGATGGCTCAAACGACCTACTTTAGATTTTTTTCTCCGTTATCTCAACCAGAGTGAGAATATTGAGCTTGCATCAGTAGAGGTGGAGCAAGAGCCACTGGTAATGGCAAACAATAGAATTGCAGATGCCAAAGTAAATAAATATAATTCTGCGCCTCAGTTGGGGAATCTAGACTTAAACCAAAATCGTGATAATTCTCAGAAAGTTCATGAAGGTTTTCTGCAGATTAAACGTAAGCTACTCAAAATTGAAACGGAAGACAATTATTCGACGAAGATTTGGGAGAGAGTTTTGTCCTGGACAGGAGGACATTCTCTTTTAACTCAGAAAATTTTTGCCCTCATCGCTCAAGATGAGACCCCAATTCCCCCCTCTCAAGAAGAGGAACACGTAGATTATTTAGTTCAAACACAAATAATTGATAACTGGTCGCAAAATCAGTTAAAGCTACATTTGAATAGCATTCACAATCGTTTAATCAGCAATTCCAACTGCCAACCAGAACAGTTACTAATCAGTTACCAAAAAATTCTCACAGAAACAGTATCGGCAGACAATAGTCCAGAGCAGCTAGAGTTAATTAATCTGGGATTGGTAGTTAAACAAGATAATCAGCTAGCCATTGCCAATCGTATCTATCGATCTGTGTTTAACTTGAGTTGGGTTATTGCAGCTTTAAATAAACAGGTTAGTTCCAAGCTGGAAGGAAATGCCGTAGCTGATTATAGCTACAAAAAATCTAGCGCCATCGTTGCTAAGTCATCGTCTCCGGAAAATGAGTCTGACGATCACTGGTTAAACTTAAAAAATCTTTTATTGCTGCTAGCTTTAATTGCCCTACTGGGAGTCTTAATTAATAATGTTGCTCGACGCTTCAAAGTTAGGCAATCTTTTCTTCAAGGTAATGAACTACTCAAGCAAAAATCTTACCCTGAGGCAATTGATGAGTATAATAAGCTGCTCAAGACAGATAGTAACTATTTTCAAGCCTGGACTAATCGGGGATATGCTTTAGCTGGACTGCAAAAATACGCAGAAATGCGCGAATCTTGTGCTGCGGCGACAATTATTGATCCGCAGGCAGTTTATGCCTGGAACTGTCAGGGAGAGGCTTTACACAATTTAGAAAAATATGCAGAAGCCGTAACCGCATTCGACCGAGCGATCGCTCTTAATCAAGACGATCCAATTTTTTCGATTAATAAAAGTGAGTCTTTACTAGCATTAGGAAGTGAACCAGAATCCCTTGCTTCAATTCAGCAGGCAATTAAAGCTCTAGAAAAAATAGAGGCTGCGGAAGGAGCAGAACGGATTAAAGGTGAATTTGCTGTGGCTTTAACACTTTTAGGAAACAGACATCGTCGAGCAAAAAACTACCAGAAGGCGATCGCTGCTTATAAAAGAGCAATAGAATATAATGCTAACTATTTCCCTGCTCGTCTTAGTCAAGGAATTACCCTGAGTCGAGACTCGCAGCTTTTAAAGGCTAAATCCGAGTTTGAATTAATTCTGAAAAGCCAAGAGCTGTCAACAACACAACAGGCTCAGACCTGGTTTCATTTGGGCAAAACCAACTGCAAGTTAGGGCAGTCTGTAGAGGGGGGAGCTGCCTTTGAACAAGCTATTCGGCTTAATCCAGACTATACAATCGCTAGAGATGCAAAAAAACAGTGTCGTGAGTCTAGCTAAGGGAAGAAACTAGAATAAAAAGCCGGGGACTAAAACGGCCACCATAATGGTTTTAAATCTGTGTAAATGCGACTGACGGTACGAGAAGAAGGAGGCTGAGAACCTTTAAAATTGTCTCCGAGCATATTGTATAAAAGCTCAGTCGGGCTGATTGATCGTTCAAGGGAGAATAAAATATCACTGTTATAGCTGTCGCAGCTTAGTCCACGACGTTCAACTGCACAAACAACTGGCTGACCGTTGAGAGTGTCACTAGCCAAGTAGTTCATTCTATTTTCACCATAGAATGTATGCAATTTTTTAGCCGTACTTTGACACAGTTTGACAGCTTTTTCTGAATCAAAATATTGTGGTAAGAATGATAAGACGGAAGTCATCTGAGAAACACTGTGATTAGAGAGGGTTGCCGTGACTGTGGGCACGCTTGCCTGCTGTTCGCAGCTGACGCTAACTAAATTTGCTGCTGCGGGCTTGGCAAAAAAAGTGGAGCCTGCCAAGACTGCGATGGAAGTGCTTATTGCTAGATAACTTAGTTGACTCATAATTTTATTTACCTACAGGCATTTATTCTGACAAACTATTCTTTTTACTGCCAAAAACAAATAGTTTTAAACTGAAGACAACTCTATATTGAC
>JBCBEA010000407.1:0-4447 GCA_038529195.1 Cyanobacteria bacterium J06600_6 | reverse complement strand
TTAAACAGACGAAAATCCTGACCAGATTAAAACTTTATTTAAGGGTTTGCCCTCAACTAGCTTAATTTAGGAGAATCAAACAATGACTATTTTATTTCAACTGTCCCTTGTAGCTTTAGTGCTATTTTCATTTGTGATGGTAATTGGCGTTCCTGTTGCCTATGCCTCTCCCCAAAACTGGGAGCAATCTAAGTCTTTAATTTATGTAGGCTCAGGTATCTGGACTGTTTTGGTGGTTGCTGTAGCCGTACTAAACTTTTTCGTTATTTAGATATCCTTACCTCAGCTTATGGGGAAGTGAGAGCGATCGCCTTAACTGCAAGTGCGATCGCTGACTGTGACTTTAACTTTTTTGATTAATTTAATTTTTTTACTTTATGGCTGTTTTTGAGGGAACGTTTGCAGGCGACTTATCAAATCTGCGAATGGCGATCGTGATTGGTCGTTTTAATGATTTAGTCACAGAAAAATTGATCTCTGGCTGCCAAGATTGTTTGAAGCGTCACGGAATCGATATTGAACCTAGTAGCGGTCAGATAGACTATGTTTGGGTTCCTGGTAGCTACGAAATTGCGATGGTAGCTCGACAGCTAGCCTTTTCGGGTCGTTACAACGCTGTTATTTGTTTGGGAGCAGTAATCAAAGGACAGACTCCTCACTTTGACTATGTAGCCTCCGAAGCAGCAAAAGGAATTGCAGCAGCAAGTTTCCAGTCGGGTGTCCCCGTAATCTTTGGTGTGCTGACGGTAGATACAATGCAGCAGGCTTTGGAAAGAGCTGGAATCAAGAGCAATTTAGGCTGGAACTACGCCCAAAGTGCGATCGAAATGGCAAGCCTCATGCAGCAGCTTCAAGCCTCTACCTCTGGTATCCGCGCAGATCTACCTCCAGGCAATGAAACGATCGCTTTACCAAAAGTGACGGAACAAAATGCTTAACGGTTAACTTCGGCTCGCAATAGCCAAAAACCACGGCACGGCTGTTTATAATAGTGCTACGAAAACTAGAAACCCGAGAGAGAAAAGAATGATAAAGACCAATAGCTTAAATTCAAAGCTCATCATGGTCTTTTTTGCTCGGCTAATATTGACGTTATGAAACGCTAGGCTGCGGTGCTGACTTTTCATCGCTAAATACTTTGCCTTGAGCTGATTTTTCGCTACTAATCGCTCTAACTCCTGAGATCGCTGTCTAGCAACGGGCGCAGCAGGAGTAGTATTCTCTACATTGTGTAAGATTGGTGTTTGAGGTCGTTCTACCTGCGTTTTTCTTACCTTAGCAGTATCTTGACTTTCCTCGCCGATAGACTCTAGCAATTCTGATTTAAACGCAGAATATCCCTGATGTGCAAGCTTAATTGACCATTCAAGTTCTTCGGCAGAAACATTTTTGAGCAAATAGCCTTTTGCATTTGATGCCATTGCTCTACGAACATAGCTTTTATCTTCAGAACCACTGAGCATAATTATTTTAATCTGAGGAAACCTGGTTCCAATTTGTTCAGCAACAGTCAAGCCATCTATGTCTGGTAAATTAATATCTAGCAAAATAACATCTGGTTGAGTCGCCTCGACGCTCTTGATTGCGCTCGCTCCATCTTCAGCAAAACCAATCAGCTCAATCTCGGTTGAATTCTCCAGTAATACTTTGATGCCCTGACGAATAATATTTTGGTCATCGACTATTAAGGTACTAATCATGCTGGTATGGCTAACAGACAAAATAATATATTTAGATAACTAAAATTTTTATAGATTAATATTCTACATTTGTTTAACCCATAATACTAACTAGCACGACCTTTGTTTGCCGATATCCCGCTAAAATTTTCAGAGCGGATACAGTGTTGATAAACAAAAGATGATAGACATTTCTGTCGGTTAATAAAAGAAAGGTATAAATACTTGTTTTGCAAGCTTATTTACTCAAGCATTCCCATACCTAAAAAAAGTAGCCGACGCGAATCTTGTTAAACTCAAATAGATAATTCAACTAAGAGTTTACTTGAGGCTAATTCGGTTTTGTTAGATCGGCAAAACGGCAGAATACACTCATCACTCGATTTCGAGACTCGACCGATCTTAGAGCAACTGTAGCGGAATTAAACCCGATAGAATAAGTAAATCATTGACTACCGAGGGGAAAAATATATGACTAGTGCTGCACCAGCCAAAACAGAGTATGAAGCAATCATCGGCTTAGAAACTCACTGTCAATTAAATACCGAAACTAAAATATTTAGTCGCGAATCTACCAAGTTTGATGGCGATAATCCCAATGCCAATATTTCTCCTATTTGTCTGGGATATCCTGGAGTCTTGCCCGTCCTTAATGAAAAGGTATTGGAATATGCGGTTAAGGCGGGATTGGCTCTTAACTGCGAAATTGCCCCCTACAGTAAATTTGATCGCAAGCAGTATTTTTATCCAGACCTACCCAAAAACTATCAAATTTCCCAGTTCGATTTACCGATCGCCGAACACGGATGGGTCGAGATTGAGATTGTCGAAAAGCCCAACACTGAGCCAATACGTAAACGAATTGGGGTGACACGCCTCCACATGGAAGAAGATGCAGGCAAACTAACTCACGGAGGAAGCGATCGCATTGATGGCTCAACCTATTCTCTAGTAGACTTCAACCGCGCAGGTATTCCCCTGGTCGAAATTGTTTCTGAGCCCGATCTTCGAACAGGAAAGGAAGCAGCAGAATATGCTCAAGAAATTCGTCGCATCATGCTCTATTTAGGCATTAGCGATGGCAGAATGAACGAAGGGTCTTTGCGCTGTGACGTTAATATTTCGGTGCGTCCCGTGGGGCAAAAAGAGTTTGGGACGAAGGTCGAAATTAAGAACATGAACTCCTTCAGCGCGATCCAAAAGGCGATCGACTATGAAATTGAGCGTCAAATTGAGGCGGTAGAAAACGGCGAGCCAATTTATCAAGAAACTCGTCTGTGGGAAGAGGGAACGCAACGTACTAAAAGCATGCGGATGAAAGAAGGAAGCAGCGACTATCGCTATTTTCCCGAACCAGATTTACCCCCCATTGAAGTGTCTAAAAATCAGCTAGAAGGCTGGAAAGCGGAACTCCCAGAACTGCCTCTTAGCAAACGTCACCGTTACCAGTCCGATCTGGGCTTATCGGCATATGATACTAGAGTGTTAACCGACGATCGCGCCGTTGCCGAATATTTTGAAGCAGCGATCGCTGCTGGCGCAGATACTAAGCAGGTAGCCAACTGGGTCATGGGAGATATTGCTGCTTATGTTAATAGTAATAATCTCAAGATTACAGAAACTGAGCTAAAGCCCGAAATTCTGGCAGAACTAATTAGCCTAATTACGGGGGGAACAATTAGTGGTAAAATCGCCAAGGAAATTCTGCCCGAACTATTAACCAAAGGCGGTTCAGCAAAAGCACTAGTTGAGAAAAAAGGCTTGATTCAAATTTCCGATACGGGAGAGATTGAAAAAATTATTGATGAGGTAATTACTGCTCATCCTAAAGAGCTAGAACAGTTCCGCAATGGTAAAACCAAGTTAAGAGGTTTCTTTGTTGGTCAAATCATGAAAAAAACTAGCGGACGTGCCGATCCAAAGCTAACTAACCAACTGTTAGGTAAAAAATTACAGGGCTAGTTAGGGGAATACAAACTAGATTCTAAGGGTTGTTTTTAAAGCGATCGCTTTAATATTTGATAGAGATACTAGGTTTATGGTGTCTCTATTTTTTTGCCAATTAATGTAGTCGTTTTAATTAACTTTTGTAGTCTCTAAGCAATTGCTTTGAGGGATTAGGGATTGGGATATATTTATTGAAATCCAATTCATCCAATTCTTATTTTAAACAACTATGCCAATGCAAAATTAATTGCGTATTCTGTTTTTCTTTCCTCTTTTATCGCTGCTTAATTACCAGCATTTGATTTCCACCTGGCTGCAGCTCATAGGGAACAGTACAAATCTCAGTTAAGTAGTTTAAATTACTTAATTCAGCCTGTATAAATCCTAAATAGGGAGAAACTTTTTGCTCTAGGGTTAGCAAAGGAAAAATTCGGACTTCTCGACTAACTCGCAGCATCTCTTTAATCGCAGCAAAATGAAATTCTTGACTGCACTGTGCAGAGTATAGAAACAAAAAATGAGAACATAAAGCCAGATCAAAAGCGCCGTCGGCAAAGCTTAAGCTGGGCAATTTTTGTGACTGATATCTTCCCATTTGCTTTCCCAAATCGTAGTCGGAGAGAAAAGTTTTCATCGTCTTGATTCTTCCCACTTTTAATTCTTGAGGATCGCGGTAATACTGCCATACCCAGTTATCTGGCGACGCAATTATCTGATCGATAATCAGATCGACAACCTCATTAAATCTCTGTTTTATCTCTGCTCCACTAAACTGATACAGCGGATCGACAGAAGTAATCTTTACACCTATTTTTGAGCCT
>JBCBEA010000406.1:0-4450 GCA_038529195.1 Cyanobacteria bacterium J06600_6 | reverse complement strand
CTATCGCTATTAGTTAGTCACTATTTAAAGCTGTTGTCGTAGTTGCGACTGCTGTTCATAACAGAATTGATTGCAAACTCTATCATAGATTTGGGTGGTAAAAGACTAGGTTAATATGTATATCCTATGCCTTTTAAGCTTTTATAACTTCGATCTAACGTCCAATCTCCGACTGTACAAAGGTGCATAAACTTAAAGAATAAAACTGGACTAAAGTTGGATTGCCCATCTATTCAAATTGTGTCTTATTAGTTGAAGTAAAAATTTGTCGCACAGAGCGATCGCGCCAAATACAGTCTTTTAACCAAGCTCCCAATACTTTAAATCGGTTCGATAATCCAGGCAAATAATAGAGATGGATAATTAGCCACATTAGCCAGGCTAAAAAGCCGCCTACAGGAATTTTGCCCAGCAACAAAATTACTCCAGCACCTCTAGCAATTATGGCTGCTCTACCCTTATTAAAATAATTAAAGGTTTTTGGTGTTTTTCCTCTTAGCTGTCGCTTAATATTTTCGGCAACCGTGCCTCCCTGCTGTAGAGCTTCTGGGGCAATTCCCATTAAAGGCTTGCCGTTTTGATCTACGTAAGCAACATCCCCCGCAGCATATACTTGGGGATGATTTGGCAGTTCGAGAGTAGACAGGACTTCTATCTTGTTTTTGCTAGCTGTAGATATATTCTTTTCAGTATCGGGAATATTCGCCTCTACTCCCGCCGTCCAAATGATAGTAGAGGTAGCAATTTTAGTTTCATCTTCTAAGACAACTCCCATAGTTGAAGCTTCTTTGACCCGATTATTAAAATATACTTTTACTCCGCGATCGCGTAATTGACGTAAAGTATACTTTTGCAGATGTGGGGGATAACTACCGAGTAAATTCGATCCCGACTGCAACAAGATTACCTGAGCTTGACGTAAATCTAATTGGGGATAATCTTTCACCAAACAATCATGAATCAATTCTTGTAAAGCACCAGCCATCTCTACCCCAGTAGGACCTCCTCCGACGATCACAAAGGTGAGTAACTGCTGAATATCTTGCTCATTTTGTTTTACAGCCCGTTCAAAACAGCTAAGAATATGATTGCGTAAGGCGATCGCATCTTTTAAGGTTCTGAGGGGAAAAGTTGATTGCGGTGCGCCAGTTACCTTCAGAAAATTAGTTTGACTACCTGTAGAGAGAACTAAGTAATCGTAGGTTATTACTTGACCGTCGGCAGCTATAGTTTTGTTTTCAAAATCGACTTGCTGAACTTCTGCCATCAGAAAGCTAGCATTCTCTAAACCTCGCAACGCTTTACGTAAAGGATAAGCAATGAGCTGTGGTTCAATAAATCCCGTCGCTACCTGGTAGAGCATAGGAATAAAAGTATTATGGTTATAGCGATCTATTACTAATATTTCTGCTTCGGTATTCGATAAGCGTTTTAAAGCCCTTAAACCTGCAAACCCAGCTCCTACTATGACAATTCTTGGTTTCGATAAGGAGATGGCTGAGTTGGCTTTTTTTTTCCATCGATGCTCAAAGCACCAGAACCCGCATAAATTACCATTAACAATCCGCCAATCAAACCAATATTTTTGAGAAAGTCGTTAGTCTGGCTGGGATCGGCAATTGGGTTATGAAACATGAGCGAGGCAGGGATGAGAAAAACAATCAGTAAGATCGAGCCAATTTTGGTCTTGTAACCTACGAGTAAAGATAACGCTCCGAAAAGCTGAAAAAATACTGTTCCTGCTGCCAGCACAGTAGCCAGGGGCAATCCTTGACTGCCAATCAACTCCACGAACCCACTAAAACCAGTTAGATGGCTAATTCCTGCTTTGAAAAAAATCAAGCTGAGGCAGATACGAGCTGCTAGTGCTATGTATTCCATGATTAAATCTCTATAAATATCTATATTTGTCTATCGCTAAAAACTGTTGAATCTACTTTTTACAGATCGCCCTTGTTCGCTATGCTTTTGATACGGCGCATCACTACTTTCTCTTTTCATACCAATCGTCCATCAATTTAGAAGCTATACGCCCATAGTTAATAATTACCATTTCTGTCTACATTAGACATCTTGCATAAGTCTGATAGACTTCGATTTAGTTTAGGGAAAAAGGGTTAACTCTGATTTCTAATTTATGTTTGTAAAAGGTCTATTAAACGGGCGATCGCTAAATTTTGAATCAGCTCAGAATCATTCTCAGAAGCGTCGATAATGGTCTACATCTCATAACGCATTATTATCGTAGCAATTTTCTCATTTTGCCATTTTGATAACCAAGTATTGCTTGATGAATCTGTTGATAACTATTCATCACCAACGGTTTTTGCTCGACAACAGGTTCATCGACAGGGTTTCTACTAAAAAATAAAACTGTAGCGTCTTTTATAATAAATGCTCTAAATTCCCCCTTACTTTTTCTCGTCAAATTTATATTGAGAAGCCAAGATAGCAGCCTGAGTGCGATCGCGTAAGTTTAATTGACTAAGAATGCTAGTGATATGAGCTTTGACCGTTCTTTCTGAAATATACAGTTGCCCAGCAATTTCTTTATTGTTTGCACCTTGAGCAATTAAAGATAAAACTTCTTTTTCTCTAGGGCTGAGAGATTTTAAAGCTGGAGGTAATTCTGGGGAGACGTTAAACTGATGCGGATCAGATTGAGCAATGAACTTTTGAAATAAACCAGGACCCAAACTTGTATATCCTTTGACGGCAGCTCTGATCGCATCGGCTATTTCTTCGAGGGGCGTATCTTTGAGTAAATATCCCTTCGCCCCAAACTGCATTGCTTTGGTAACATATTCATCATCATCAAAGGTACTCAATATCAACACTGAAATCTCATTAAATTTATTTACTAGCTTTTGGGTTGCCGATACACCATCCATCACAGGCATTCTTATATCCATGAGAATTAAGTCTGGTTGCTGAGGGGTTTTATAAAGTTGTTCGACAAGGGCAATCGCAACTTTCCCATTTTCAGCCTCTCCAACGATTTCAAAGTCTGCTTGAGATTCCAACAAACTTTTTAGCCCCTGCCGAATAATTGTTTGGTCTTCTACTAACAAAATCCGAATCATTGGCTGCCGATTATAATTTTTAAAGTTAATTGTTAGTTGTTAATCGAACTCATTATCTAATTTACTATACGCCACCTATTTCTTACCCACTACCTCTTACCTACTACCCACTACCTACCTATCCTGAAAGTTGATTAGTGCATAACAGCAGTTATTTAATGAAAGGGTATTGTGGCGATGATTTGACATCCTCTTTTTGGCATACTAACCAAATTAAATTTTCCGCCCAAAGCGATCGCTCGTTCGTACATTCCTTTGAGACCAAATCCAGTTGTATTCTCTTGAGGATCGAATCCTCTACCATTATCTTGTATTATTACTCCAAGCTCTCCAGCGGTTAATTGTAATGAAACACTTACTTCTGTTGCGCCCGAATGCTTGGTGACATTAGTCAAAGCTTCTTGAACAATACGATAAACCGTAGTAGTAATATTTTGCGGTAGAGGTCGAGCAATTTCGTTTTGATAGTTAACTATGATTTCAGTCCGATATTTCAGATCTTCAACTAAATCTAAAATTGCCACGTTTAATAATTTACCCTGTAAAGGATCAGAGCGCAGAGTAGATACGGATTGACGTACTTCTCTAAGAGCATAAGAACCCATTTTTTTTGCCTCGGTGAGGAAGGTTTCACTACGACTGAGATTGGAGCGTAAATATAGTACAGCATTAGCTAACTGTATGTTTAAAGCAGTTAAAGAATGTCCCAAGGAGTCATGGATTTCTCTAGCGATTCGATTGCGCTCTTGTAACATAGCTCGATCTTCAATTAACAAGGCATATTCCCTTAGTTGTTGATTGACCAATCTTAATTCTTGGCGAGAACGATATTCTGACATCAAGGCATTTACTAAAATAAAAACAAAGACCGTAATCAGGCAGAACAGCATAGTTATATTGATTGCCATATTGGTGGTTAAAGTTTTCAATTGTTCTTCATTTGAATAAAGCTGATAGAGAATTTCAGGCTTAATTCCAGGGCTGACAATTGCAGGTATTTGCTGCACGTCTATATTGCTAAAGCTATTTCTTACTGCCAAATAAAGAGTTCCTAAAAACCATGTTATGGAAATGCCAGCAACGATAAATGAACCAGGTAATTCAAAAGTCAAGCAACCTCTAATGACCATGATTAATAGCAAGGGTAAAAAAAAAGGAACTTGATTTTCTCCTGTAACCCAGGTCAATCCAACTAAGATAAATCCTAATCCAATATAGACAATATTTTCTATCTTTTTTCCATTAGGTTGCCATAGCCCAAGAAATATAAATGCAACTATAAAAACAAAAGATATGGGAGATGAATCAGAATTAACTGTTGGAAAAAATGGGGGTAATTTTACGGGAGGTAGGTAAGAATTTTTGGC
>JBCBEA010000405.1:0-4452 GCA_038529195.1 Cyanobacteria bacterium J06600_6 | reverse complement strand
AAATACAAGACTGTTGCTCACACGTCCCTAGGTTATAGATTACTCTGTTTTGCTACCTAGTTTCTAGCCTTTTGCTACAGATTAGTATTGCAACTATTCCAAACTAATCTGCCGTCAATCGCTAACTTATCAACAAACCTTTACATAGAGTAATCTTTCTACAACCTAACACTGTATCTGTTACTCATGCCACTTAGATTCTTGCTCTATCTCAGATAGAGACGTTGATCTTAGTTAATCGGTTACTGTTGAAACGATCACCCAACCTAACCATAATCTGACATTTCGTTGCAGTTATTTGCTCTCTCTTAACAGAATTTAATGTTGTACTGTTAGTAGTAAAAAAAAGTTTTCACTGCTATGGAAGAAACAGCAGCCTCTCCTTGAGTGAAACTGCTATTTCTTTTGTCGACCAGAATCTAAGTGATTTTGGCGATCGCTTTTAATCGAGTCTCTTGATTAGCTTATGCTAGCTTTAGAACCATCAAAGCTAGGAACAACTATTTCATCACTCTGCTTTGTCAGACGATTATAAAGCTTCTCTGTATTAGGGAAGTTCGCTGCGGGTAGAGTGGGAAAACGACGGTAGGGAACAACGTCTTCGCCGAATACCTGAACGTACTCCATGCTATTAACCATTGCGCCAATGAAAGCTTTTAGACCTTGAGAAGCCAGAATTTTATTATATTTCTGAATTTCTTTCTGGTTAACTGGAGCACGTCCTAAGAAATGCTTAGTACCAAGTTCGATCGCTTTTGTATTGGGGTATGGAGTATAGAATTCTCGGAGATACAGTTCAGAACAGCCTAAACCTTCAATAAATTCTTTGAGGTTGATTTCGTTGTTACCTAAACGGCTTTCTAAAACAGCAAATTGTGTGTCTACTACGTAAGGATCGATATCCCGCTCAAATATCTGGCGATAGGCAGCACGAATTACGTTCTTCACACCGACCTTGTCAACCGTAGTTGTCAGCTTGAACACCTTACTTTGAGTTCGCTGAACGCTTACCCCCTGAGCAATTTTTTGTTTGACTTCAGGTTCGGTACGGAAACCGCTGATTTGACCTAATTCAACAAAACGAGGAGTCTCATCTAGCTCGACTTTGGCTCCAATTCCTTCTTCAATTGCTCCAGGACGAGCTTTTCGCAGCTGTAAACCACCAGCAGTCAAGTAACGTTCATAAGGAACGGTATCTTCGCCAAAAGCCTCGGTGTATTCATCCGAATCGATCAGGGCATCAACTAGAGCATAGAAACCCTTTTTAGAACAAATATCAAAGTATTTGTTGATTTCTTGACGACCATAAGTGGGACGACCTAGAAGACGACGATGAATATACTCTACTGCTTTGGTTACATAAAGAGATGTCCAGTACAAATTGCGGAAGGTATCGGATTTCGCCAGAATTTTGATAAACTCCCGTAGAGTTATATCTCCATTTTCGAGCTTAATTTCCGCCTGCTTAATTTCTTGACCTTGATAAACATCTCGACCGAATACTTGACGATAAGCAGCTCTAATTACTGCTTGAGTCGAGTTTTCACCAAAGTTAACGCTGTCTTTATTACTAGCGCCAGGAAGCTGGTTGTTGAGCCTAAATACTTTTGCTCCTAAAGAACCAGGTAACTCGGCTCTTGCGCGAGGATTACTGTTTTGATTGTTGATTCCCGCGCCACGATGGATTAATAAACGCTTCGTGTCTTTGTTAAACGGTGCAGGGCTGGTACTGGGATTGCGAGTTTGTTTAGGGAAGATTGCACCAAACTGGATCTCTAAAGGATCGTTACCCGAACCATATACATGCTGCTCTGGTAGAGGGCGATCATAACGGGCAAAAGTAGTAACAAACTGAGGTACTTTGCGGAAAGGCGCACTGTAATTAAGCAGATCTTGCTGCATTCCCCAATTGCGACACTCTTGAGCTTCTTGACCAAGACCACGCAAGTAGGGAACGGTTTCTTCTCCAAAGTAGTCTGCATACTCCTTAGAATCAACTAAAGCATCGACTAATCCAGCCAATCCTTTCTCCGAGACGATTGAGAAGTAATCTTGAACTTCTTCGCGAGAGGAAGGACCACGACCAAGAATATGTCGGAATGCCAATTCTAAAGCACGACTGTTGATAAACGGTTCAAAGAACTGCTTACGGTATAGCTCTGACTTACAGATGCGACGCACAAACTCTTTCATGGAGATGTCGCCGTTTTTAACCTGAGATTCTAGGTAAGAAATTGATTGACCATAGGCGCGAGTGATGTCGCGCTCAAAAATCTGTCTGTAGGCTGCTTTAATTACCGACTGCTTTTCTAGGGTAGACAGACCAGTTTTCATCACAAACTTCTGGCGATTCTCAGAAGCATTGAAATAGCTTTGAGGAAGCTGTAAGCCCTGCTTATCCGAAGACTTGCTTTGACGCAGCTTGTTTGAAGGGGTAGGAGCTTCAAATTCTTTGATCGCAATCGTGAAATATTGCTCGATAATTTCTGTAGAGTCTGCATCCTTACGGAAATAATCTTTAGTTGCAGCTCGCATTTCTTGTAGTGCGACGATGGTAGCAGCACTCGAACAGGCGCGTTCGATGATTTCTCTCAAACCTCTGATATTAACTACCAGAATGTTGGGGTCGCCAGCGACGATTGAATAGCTAATGTAGCGCAAAAACCATGCCATATCTCGTAAGGACTTTTGCATATTGCTAGGTCCGTACGAGAGATGTTGATTGGTCTGAAGCCAGGCGGAACTGCTCCTGCTCCTCCTGCAAATAGGGATTTAAAGGCGCCAAAAAGACTGCTGCTGCTTTTGCCCTCTTCTTGTTGCTCGACAATTAATTCTCCAGGAACATTCGTATTGCCTCCTGAAGTTGCCAATGCCATCTCTTCTACTGCTGGAGGTTTCTCCAGATAAGACATTGGTGAACCACCTGTGAAAATACGATTAGCTGCCCTAGAGACAATAATATCCGCATTTTTAGTGATTGTTTGAGCGATATTGATACGCTGAAAACCAGATTTATAATATGCTGTTAATTCTTTGAGTTCGCCCTTTTCTAAATAGCGGTCTTGTTGCTCTGCCTGCAAGATTGCCGACACCGCCACCGTTTTATAGAGTTGAGGACGGGCTAATGAACTGCCACCACTTGCCGTTACACTCATGTTTACTTTTATTAGGTGTTTACTTATACTTCAGACTTTAGCGTAAATCTTTTCGGGCTTTCTGAGGAGGTTTATTAAGAAGTATTTACTAACCGCAGTAGTTCTAATCTAGAGATCACACTTTCTCTAGACTTATATCTGCATAGTTTTGCGAATCCATCGGTTTATTTCCTCTGGAGAGTTAACATCGCGCCCGAGCGCCAAACTCGAAGCTGATTATTAACTTTTATGAATTAATTTA
Source organism: Cyanobacteria bacterium J06600_6 (assembly GCA_038529195.1). Lineage (GTDB taxonomy): Bacteria > Cyanobacteriota > Cyanobacteriia > Cyanobacteriales > Xenococcaceae > Waterburya. Next base: position 1,056 of record JBCBEA010000405.1, on the reverse strand, counting down.
AGGGAAAAAAGTTTGTTCAAAGTTAAAACTAGAAGCAATAGGAGAAGTAACTTAATAAATCTGATTCATTGATTGATGATTAACCCACCCATGACAAATCTATAGCCCACAAAATTATGGATGGGAAAATAACGCCTATGTTATTCAGTTCCGTCTCAACTGATGAACTCAAGACCATCTTTGCTAGTCCAGCCTGCTAGTCTAGGGTTGAAATTGGAATCAAATATTGTGTCTTGGTTGTAATAAACTTCGTAGGAGTAGTTTAAGAGTAGTTTCGCTTGAGTCAAATCTGCTGCTGAAAAATTTGCCTGAGCCAAATAAGCAAATTGAAAGTTTACTCCCTGCAACATAGCGGAGGAAAAATTTGCATTTTCTAAATGAGCTGCTTGGAAATTCGCTTCGTTTAAAAAAGACTTAGTAAAATCCACCTGGGTCAAAATTGCTTTGGTTAGATTTGCCTGAGTCAAATTAACGCCAACCAAGCTAGAGTTGCTGAGGTTCGTCTTGCTCAAGTCTGATTTGGCTAGATTAGACCCATTGAGGACAATTCCCCTCAAGCTAAGATTTCTTAAAAGAACACTGCTGAGATCGATACTGGAAAAATCTTTTTTACCTTCTGTGTAGCTTCTGAGTACATCGTATGAGTTAATGGCAGAGATAACTTGGGGGTTATAGATCTTAAAAATGTGGGCTAGAAAGAAATCAATAGTAGCCTGTTTGAGATAACCTTGCTCGACCACCAAATGATGAAATCTAGCTTTTTTGGGTTTGTTTTTTTGCAGTTCTAATAAAGAATTAATCTGTTTCTTATTTAGCAGTGCAGCCGCCTGAAGAAAGTAGATTAATGGTTTTTTATTTTCCTTGCGAGCAGCTATTCTGGGTAGGGAATCGGCAAAAAAATCGACTGTTTGCTGCTTGATCCAGCCATGTTCCACAAAAATTTCACCAATACGTAGCTGGCTTTTTGTTTGTTCCTGCAGAGCTAATTCAATCTGAGAAATGGAGATTAATCCAGCTTCAAGCAAGACTTTTCCCAATGGTTTGTCAATTGAATAT
>JBCBEA010000404.1:0-4454 GCA_038529195.1 Cyanobacteria bacterium J06600_6 | reverse complement strand
ATAGCGATTTCGCTCACTTACTTTCTTGAATTTTAAATTACCACATTTACTTTACCATCTAGAATGAAATAGCCCTGGTTGCCGATACAGATCTCGATCATCAATATGAAGCTGTGCCTCCTGGCTATCGTGCCTATTTGGGCGTACCCCTAAAAGTCCCTACAGGGGAAATTATCGGTACGGTTTGCTGTTTTGATAGTCAGCCTCAAACCTTCTCCTCCGAAGCACTGCGTATTGCCGAACTACTTGCGGAACGGGCAGCGATCGCTATTGACAACTATAATCTCTACCAAACACAACAGGACTTCAATCAAACTTTAGAAGCCGAGGTGGCAAAACGAACCCTACAGTTAAAAACAGCCCAGGCAAAGCTGATTGAGAAAGAAAAATTGGCAGCCATTGGTCAATTTGCCTCAATGATTGTGCATGAAATTCGTAATCCGACGACTACGATCCTGATGGGTTTAACAAGCCTGCAAAAATTAAATCTCGACCAGCGCGATCGCCTGCGCCTCAATTTAGCTTTAGCCGAAGGAGAAAGATTAAAAAGCCTACTGCAAGAAATTTTACTGTACGCTAAACCGCAAAAATTACAGACAGAAGAGATTGAACTCAACCAGTTTTTAAAGGATTTATTCTTGATTCTGGAGCAGATGCCTGAAGCCAGTCAGCGCCACCTAAAGTTAGCAATCGATAATTCTCCCTGCATTGTTTTAGGCGATCGAGATAAGTTGAAACAGGTAATTATTAATTTAGTTAGAAATGCTTTTGAAGCGATAGAGACTGGAGCAAACGTCACCTGCCATCTATCTCTAGACCAGAATACAGAGCGCTATTGCCTGAGCGTGTTCAATCGGGGGACTCCGATTCCACCGGAGATTTTGCCAAAATTGACCGAGCCGTTTGTATCTAATAAACCAAGTGGTACAGGATTAGGACTAGCGATCGTCAAGCAAATTATTCATAGTCATGGCGGCTCTTTATCAATTGAGTCCAGCCTGGAAGCGGGGACAAAAATTAGTTTTACCTTACCTAAACATCACCACTAGAGCCAGCTTTTTGCTTTTGCCAATCAGTAATTTTCCAAAATGTCCCTGAAACCAGGTTAGTAATAATATGTGCCACAACGGGAACTACTAAATTTCCTGTGATCAGCGCACAGTAGCCAAGGGCAAAACCGACAATAGTTGCCCAGACCACATAGGGCCATTGATTATTGCCACTGAGATGCAGCACCCCAAACAGAATACTAGAAAGAGTTACCGCCAGTAGATTCAAGCCCAAGGCTGGTAACATCACGCCCCGAAATAGTAGCTCTTCACTTAAGCCTGGTAACAGTCCGAGCCAGATTAAATCTGTCCATTCTAAGGGTTTGATCACTAGTTCTAGGTAAATATCGGCACTGCGACGATAATCAGCCCACAAACGATAAATAATGCTACTGGTTAGGGTAATAGCCGCCGCCAAACCAACGCTTTGTAAAAGCGCCAGAGAAGTAAACTCAATTGGTAACAGCTGTACTCCTCCCAATTTCTGCCAAATTTTGGCGATCGCGAGCAGAAATACGGCAGTGACGCCCATAAAGATTAGGATCTGGCTTCGGCTTAGGGGTTCTAATTCGGGAGTATTAGGATTTGCCACAGGTTTTATAAGCTCCGCAGAGCAGATATAGAAGGATTGAAGACTCGAAAGTCCACCCCCGCCCGACGAGCAGCAATAACACCTAAAGCCTCAAGATAAGAGTTTACTTTTGTGACCTTGATGCCCAATGGTTCGGGGGGAACCTGTATTTTAGTTGTGTTGTTGGTAACGGCAATGATTTCAGCCTGATTGGCTAGGTTAAGTATGGCGCTTCCACCACAAGAACTATAGGGTACAATGACTGCATCTACTTCATTCGCCCAGATTGCCTGACTATTAATCATGGTGTGAGACTCAAACTGGGGTGCACGACTTAATCCCACAAGAACGCAGGGTAAAAAAGTGTAGCCCAATTCTTCCGCAGCAGCGCGGGGAGACACCTCTGGATCGGCAGCCAAGGGTAAGAGAGCTGGGGCATGGGCAGCAGGAATTTGAAACTGGCGCACAATTAGATGAGAAATAACTGCTTCAGCGCCAGCCAAATGGTCTACCCCTGAACCATGACGGTAATTTTGTAGATCTTCGCTACTATCATCATCAGGAAAACGAGCTACCACGGCGATCGCTTCTGCTCCACCCTGATTAATTAATTTATCTGCTGCCCGCAGCAAACTGCCAGGGTTGCCAATTGTTCCCCAACTTGCTCCAGAATCAGCAGTACGTAACTCTACTTCCAGAGGTGCATCAGTCACGACATAATCGGTTAAATTTAGTCCCAATGTAGCTCTGGTTGCATCGGCAGCTTGAAGGTGTCGCAAACGTAGTTCGGGTTCGATTCCTGCATCGAGAAGTAGTCCAATCTTGTTTTGCCTAGCGGGACTTAAGCCCCAATCTCCAGCCGCAAAACGATCTAAACCGTACCCTTCAACATAGTAAGTATTGTCTAAAGACCAATAAAGCTGTGCGCCATTGAGAACGTTGGGATGGGTAATCAGGCGATCGCTAATTTGAGCAACCGCTCTGGCAACAGGTAGAGCATCCCCCGCGTAACCACCGATAGCTGCACCTACTCCAGTGGGAACAATAAGAACAACGGTAAAGGGGGACATATATTTATTTGAGCTGTCAATGAATGTTTTATCTTAAATGCTCAGTCTTTTTTGGTGACGATAGCTTCTACCGTCGCTTTTTGCTTTTGCTGATCGACTTGCGTCACGGCCCAGCGTAAAGGCTCGCCATCCTGCTCTAACCTGGCTTCAATTTCTTGATTGAGTTGAGCTGGATCTTCTGTAAGGTCAATTTCAGCGGTTATAAAGTGCGTCGTCATGAGTTTTACCTGAACTATTAATACATATTTTCTAGTCTAAGATGTCCCGATTGTAAAATAGAAAGTAATAATTAATATTTTTTGATTATTTATTATCAGTCTTATATTTTGCTCAATATTTTTAGAGTCTTTGAAATTTTTCTCGGTGCAAAAACTTTGCTTGGGGATTACAGGCTATTTTTACTATCTATAAAATATTTATATGAAAATTTCTTCCTTTGGTCTAAAGTCCGCTCTTCTCGCAATTTTTGCTGGCATTTTCATTGCACCTAGCTTGGCTACAGCACATACTCAATCAGCACCAGATTTTTCTACTAAATTTGAGTCACAAGCTTCAGACGACCATAACGAAGGCGACAGTACAGAATTAGAGCAGCAAGAAGAAGATACAGGGGAGTTAGACGAAGAGCAAGATCAAGACAATGATGAAGGCGGAGATGAGGAGCATAATTCTGAACAAGAGGTAAATCAACCAACTCCCGAAGAAATTGCACGGTTAGAAAAAATTGCGATCGCCGATCAGCTATATTTAGGTGGAGATAGGGCGACAGCCCGCAAACTATATCAAGAAGCAAAAACACTTTGGAAGATCGAACAGCAAAGAGTCGCAAAAGAGGACGAACCGCCAACTTTTGACGATCCAGCCCAACTAAGTCCCGCAGGCGGAGTATTTTGGCGTAACTATCAGCAAGGTAAAGAACAACAGTTTGAGAGTCAGGTAATTAGCTCTTTGAAACTGTTAACTACTAGAGAACCCCAATTTCTTCCTGGTCATATACACTTCTCTCAGGCATTGCTAAAGTACGAACGTCAAGCAGAATCAACTGCTGTGCTAGATCGAGCGGTCAATCTCTATCCCAACGAACCGCAAATTCTACGGGCAAAAATGGCTGCCAACATCGCCGAAGAACAATGGCTAGATGCTTCAATCATGGCACGACAGTACGCTCTATTTAATCCTGATGCCCCTGAAGCAAAAGAATTTGAGCGTTTAGCAGCAGAATATTTAGCAGAATATCAGAGCCAGTTGCGATCAAGTATCACCTGGAATGCAGTTGGAAATGCGATCGCTGGGACAGTCGGATTTGCCCTCACAGGCAATTTATTTGGACCCCTCTCCGCTCTTGAAACAGCGGGTCTATTACTTCAGGGCGAGTCTGCTGTTGGCGAAGCTTCTGTAAGTCAAATCAAAAAGCAGGTTCCTTTACTCCAAAATGAGCAGGTTAACGACTATGTCGACAGAATCGGTCAAAAGATTGCTGCTGCTTCGGGTAGGGAAGAATTTGACTATGAATTCCATATTATTATGGACGATACTCTCAATGCTTTTGCCTTGCCTGGGGGAAAAATATTTATTAACGCGGGGGCAATTATGGAAACTGATTCCGAAGCGGAGTTAGCAGGTTTACTGGCTCATGAAGTTTCTCATAGTGCTTTATCCCATGGTTTTCAACTCACCACTAAAGGTAGTCTAACTTCTAATATTGTTAGCTATATTCCTTATGTGGGGAACGCTGCTACTAGTTTGATTGTGCTTAACTATAGT
>JBCBEA010000403.1:0-4459 GCA_038529195.1 Cyanobacteria bacterium J06600_6 | reverse complement strand
CATTAAAGCTACTATCGGCATGCGAGTCCACGAAGCAGATGAAATCAAAGGCTTAGATATTAGCGAACACGGTATGGAAGCTTACAGTGGCTTGCTTAAAGAAGCTGACGTATTAACAACAGGAACTTCAAATCAAGCTAGGGATGAAAAATTGAGCAAAGTTGGATAGGTAAGTTGGATAAATACAATTAGCAAGTTATGGCGTTGCCGATTCCATCCAAATCTAGTAACGCCAGGGCAATTCAACACTCAAGAATTAGTAACATGAGCAAAAATAAGTCTAATGGCAACGCTGCCCAAGTAAAAAAGATCAGCAAAAAGAAATATGAAAAAGAACTAGCCAAGCTGCAAATAGAGTTAGTTAATTTACAACGATGGGTACAACACGCAGGTTTAAAAGTTGTAGTTATCTTTGAAGGCAGAGATGCAGCAGGAAAAGGTGGTGCGATTAAGCGTATCAGTGAGTGTTTGAATCCTCGTGTATGTAAAGTCGTAGCTCTAGGTACTCCTAGCGATCGCCAAAAAACCCAGTGGTATTTTCAACGCTATGTGGCTCACTTTCCCGCAGCAGGAGAAATAGTTTTATTTGACCGCAGCTGGTATAACCGAGCAGGGGTCGAAAAGGTGATGGGTTTTTGTACTTATGACGAATATAACGAGTTTATGCGCTCCTGTCCTCAGTTTGAGGTGATGATTCAGCGATCAGGAATAATTCTGCTCAAATATTGGTTTTCTGTTAGTGACAAAGAACAAGAAAAACGTTTTCAAGACAGAATTAATGACCCGACCAAACGCTGGAAAATTAGCCCCATGGATCTTAAAGCCAGAGAGAAATGGGTTGATTACTCTCGGGCTAAAGACGATATGTTTGCTGCTACAGATATTCCCGAATCTCCTTGGAATGTAGTTGAAGCTGACGATAAAAAAAAGGCGCGACTTAACTTTATCAATCACCTGTTATCTAGCATTTCCTACGAAGATTTACCCTACGAAGAAATTAAGCTACCTCCCAGACAAAAAGCAATCGACTATGAGCGTCCACCATTAGAAACTCAGAACTTCGTCCCAGAAAAGTATTAACTTGCTGGGAAATACATACTTAGTAGTCTTCAATTAAGCGATCGCCTGCGGACTGCTTACTGTTTACTGTTTCAAGGCATAACTTTGCACCGTGTTACTCAATAACATAGCTACCGTCATTGGTCCTATTCCGCCAGGGACTGGAGTTATATGACTAGCTGTGGCTGATACTGATCCAAAAGCCACATCTCCGACTAACTTAGATTTTCCCCCGTCTACCTCAACCCGATTAATACCGACATCAATTACTACGGCGCCAGGTTTGACCATCTCGGCGGTGATCATTTCTGGTTGACCAACTGCAGCAACAATAATGTCTGCTTCGCGACAGACTGCACCCAGATCTTGAGTCCGAGAGTGAGCCATAGTCACCGTAGCATTTTGTTCTAGCAGCATTAAAGCGATCGGTTTGCCAACTAAAATACTTCTACCAATTACGACTGCTTTTTTGCCTTCGAGGGGTAGATTATATTCTGCTAGTAGCTTCATTACGCCGGCTGGAGTACAGCTGCGTAAGCCAGATTCCGATCGCACTAACTTACCTAGATTTAGCGGATGTAAGCCATCAGCATCTTTATCAGGATCGATACAGTGGAGCAGAGCGATCGAGTCAAGATGGGGGGGAAGAGGAAGCTGCACCAAAATACCGTCTACTCCCTCGTCTTGATTTAATATAGTGATCGCCTGTTCTAATTCTGACTGAGTGGCGTTAGCAGGAAAGTGTTGTCCCATCGATTTAATACCAACTCTCTGACAGGCTTTTTCTTTATTCCGCACATAAACAGCGCTGGCGGGATTATCTCCTACCATCAGCACCGCTAAACCAGGAGGACGACCTATTTTAGGTTCGAGTTGGATAATTTCTTGTTGCAGCTCTAGCTGAATTTTTTTAGCTAAGGCTTTACCGTCGAGGAGACAAGGGTTGGAAGCAGACATAGGTAATTTTAATAATTCAAAAAAGTTAAGCTGGATGCCGATCTCTAGTGGATATACAACTAATGTTTACGACTAATCTCAGCTTTACATCAGTTTTAAACAAACTCAAGCAAGTTAGCCTCTGGATCATTTCAGCCTTGAGCTTATTTGGCTGTCAAGCTTCTCCCACTCTAGTAGAAGACATTGCAGCTAAAAAAGTAGGCAAGACGATATCTCTTCAGGGAAAAGTCGTGCATGTCGCACCTTTTCTAGGCAATTCAGCTTATCAGCTAGAAGACAGCACTGGCAAAATTTGGGTTGTAACCACTCAAGATCCGCCTCAGTTAGCTCGGCAAGTTGAGATTAAAGGCAAAATTAAATATCAAAGTCTACCTTTTGATGACCGAGAATTGGGCGATTTTTATCTGGTCGAACTAGAGCAAACGTTGCCCCAAACTTCAGAACCATAGTAATTTGATCTTGAAATAATTTTAGAGCAAAACAACTCTAGCTATTTTTAAATTAAGACACAACAGTTTTAAGTTTTATGAACGATTCTGAACGAGTGGGGTTAATTCCCGTGACGATGGCAATTATCTACCAAGACGGTAAATATCTCATGCAGCTGCGCGACGATATTCCCACTATTCTCTATCCTGGAGTTTGGGGGCTATTTGGGGGTCATATAGAACCAGGAGAAGCGCCAGAAACTGGCTTAAGAAGGGAACTGATCGAAGAAATTAATTACTCCCCGTCATCTTTAACTAAATTCCGCTCTATTTTCGGCGATAAATACCTGCGTCATTTCTTCCACTGTCCTCTTTCCGTTTCCGTATCTGAGCTAGAGTTGCGAGAAGGATGGGATCTTAAGCTGCTAACCCCTCAAGAAATTGAGACGGGGGCTGCCTATTCCGAGCAAGCGGGTGCTAAAAAGCAGTTGGGAGAGATGCACCGTCAAATCATGCTCGATTTTATTGCTACTGTCAAAAGAAATTAAGCTGTACTACAAGCTTAAGTCATTCTTCACAGCAAAATGTTATACATAATATAAAAGAGAGAGATATCTATAATGTAGACTCAGCATGCATATCTGCCCGCAAGTAAAATTGTCTACCCAATTCTTATTGATTATTAATACTATTTTCAGCAAACTCTTGGCGAATAATTGACATACTTTGAAAGTAAGAAAGAATTATTTTTTCTTGGTTATATTGCTAACTACAGCCATGTATATCTATTTATTTCTAAAAGCCTCACTGTAATTACCTTTTATATTATTGCTCATGAACTATTCTTCCAGACGTTTTGGTGCCATCCTTAAACTAGTTAATTCACAGAACTGCCTAGCAAAAACAATCAAGCTGCTAGCAGCCTTGGCTATTACTTCCGCTTGCTTCTCTCAAAGCACAGCTCCTGCCTCTGCAACCCTAGAAGATAGCCCAAAAAACGTGATTGATGAAGTCTGGCAAATCGTGAATAGCGAGTTTGTAGACCGAGGTTTTAATCATGTTGACTGGAAACTGAAACGACAAGAACTGCTGAAAGGTAAATATACTAATCAAAAAGCTGCCTATAAAGCAATTCGTCAATCACTTAAAGGCTTAAACGATCCATATACCAGATTTCTCGACCCGGAAGAATATGAGGATCTAACTAGTCAGACCTCAGGGGAACTATCAGGAATTGGGATTCAATTAGGAATCAGTCAAAAGACCAAAAAATTGACGGTAATCGAGCCAATTCCTAACTCACCGGCGATTGAAGCGGGACTTCAGGCGGAAGATCAGATTATCAGCATTGACGGAAAGTCAACGGAGTTGATGAGTCTGGAACAGGCTTCGGCAGAAATCAAGGGGGAAATTGGCACAGAAGTAAAGCTTGGCATAGTTCGCCAAGATCAGCCTCCGTTTGAAGTAGCGATCGCCAGAGCGCAGATTGAGCTACCTTCCGTGAGTTACACCCTCAATCAAGAACAAGATTCCAAAGTAGGCTATATCAAGCTAGACGAATTTAGTTCCCATGCTGCGGAGCAAATGGAAGAAGCGATCGCCGATCTCAGTAGAAAAGAAGCTTCTGGCTTTATTTTAGATTTAAGAGGTAATCCTGGTGGCTTACTCTTTTCTAGTGTGGAAATAGCGCGGATGTGGATGGAGAAAGGTGCGATCGTCTCCACCATTGACCGCAAAGGTGGCAATGAGAAGTTTTCTGCCAACGGCAAGGCTTTAACTGATTTACCGCTGGTAGTGTTGGTTGATGGTTATTCTGCCAGCGCCAGCGAAATTTTAGCAGGGGCGTTAAAAGAAAATCAGCGGGCGAAGGTGGTTGGTAGCCGTACCTACGGTAAAGGCACGGTGCAGTCGGTTCACTCCCTCTCTGATGGTTCTGGTTTGGCAGTCACGATCGCTCGTTATTATCCTCCCAGCGGTATTGATATCAACAAAAAAGGTATTGCTCCTGATATAAA
>JBCBEA010000402.1:0-4462 GCA_038529195.1 Cyanobacteria bacterium J06600_6 | reverse complement strand
GATTAATGACAATTCAAAAAAAATATTTGTATCTCACGGTAAATCAAAAACTTTAGCTTATGCAATTGTTAGCTATGGCATCTCTTCTGATTTGCTAAATGATATTCAGTGGCTCGATCCATTATTGGCTTCGGAAGTCGAGCAAAATGATTGTTTGTATATCGACCAAATTGCCGTTAATCCTCATTGTTTACGCAAAAATATTGGTAGAGAATTTTACGAGAAATTAATAAAGCAGTCAGCATCTCCCACAATCTGTGCTTTCGTAGCCTTAGAACCCAGATGCAACAGAACTTCCTTAAAATTTCACGAGAGTTTAGGTTTTAGAAAAGCAGCTTTGTTTCAGCGAGATGAGTTTAAGGGTGATGGATTTGAAACAATAGAAAACTATAAAAGCCTGTTACTGGTTCGCCATTAGATAATCCATGTTTGGATGCTAATAGAAAAAAAAATACTGCACTAATTTTTTCTAAGTACAGTATTGTTAAAAATTTAATAGTTGAAAGCTGATCTTAGAAGTAAAGTCAGTAAGCTCTAACAGAACCATTTCATGGTAGGGGTGTTCAAACCTATTCAGCATTACCTAGATTAAACAAGAACGGTACGCCACCACCAGAACCATCACCAGTTACGAGAACTTTTGGCATCTGTGCGCCACCTTCGCGCCAGGCTTCGATCGCTTCTTTTTGTAGTACGAGTTCGCCACCCTGCGCTCTTAAGGTTTCGGCTAAAAGTCTTTGAGCTTCTGCTTTACCCTTGGCACGGTTAATATCTGCCTGGGCTTGCTGTTCTGCTTCTCTGGCGACGTATACCGCTCGTTGTGATTTTTGTTCGGCAATCTGTTTTTCTTCTACCGCTCTAGCAAATTCAGGGGAGAAACTTAGATCGACGACGCTGGTATCCAAGATCAAAATGCCGTACTTATCAAGACGTTCACCCAAGGCATTATCAAAATCTTCCTTTAGTTCATCACGCTTAGTAATTGCTTCTTCTACAGTTCTACGTGCAGCAGCGATTTTAAATGACTCTTGGGTTTGGGGAGCAATAATTTTGGAAACAATATTTTGCAGCGTTCCCTGTTTACGACGAATCTCAACCACCTGAACGGGGTCTAAACGAAAGTTAATCGCAAAGCTGGCTTTAAGATCCTGTAGATCTTTAGTTGAACTTTCGGCGGGTACTTCAAACTTTTGTACTGTCAAATCGTAAATATCGACGTTAGAAACTAGAGGAGGACGAAAATGGATTCCTTCAAGTAGAACACCATCCTGAGCTTTTCCTAAAATGCTCAAAACTCCTGCCTGTCCAGGATTAAGGATTACGAATGAATTAAAAGAAAGTAACACTACTAAAGCAGCGATAATCCCACCTACTAAAGGTTGCCAACTATTTGGCGATCGCGTATTCAAGCTAATATCTCCCGAATGTATCTAAAATTAGTTTGTTATTGATAAATAGAATTTTTATCGTATCGTATTTGAGGATTAAGCAGTGATTGAGACTATCCGCGAGTATTATCAAATCAACGATTATTTAGCTACTTCAGGACAGCCTACCCCCGAAGAATTTAAGGCGATCGCCCTTTCTGGATATGAAGTAATTATCAATTTAGCCACTTCTCGTTCGACCAATGCTTTGCCAAATGAAGGGGTACTGGTCACCGACCTAAATCTGATCTATGTGCAGATAGATTCCCGTACTCTGGGAGAAGCCAAAGTTAGCCGATGTGGAAGCATTTTTTAAAATTATGCAAGGCTTTGAAGGACAAAAAATTTGGGTACACTGCGCCAAAAATATGCGTGTTTCTTGCTTTGTTTATTTTTGGCAAAAATATATTTTAGAACTGCCTGAATCTCAATCTAGACAAGCGATGCAGCAAATATGGCACCCAGAAGGAGTCTGGCAAACTTTAATGGAACAGGTGGAAGCTAGCTTTTCCTCCTGACCTATAACTACTCCTGTCTGTATCAGCGAGCACTTTTAACTGTTTTTGACTCTAACTCTACCCGAACCATAAATTCGATCTCCATAGCAATGCTTTTTATTGCATAATGTAAAGGAGATTATTAATAAATGTTAAAGAAACAAATTAACATGGGGATCGAGCAGCAGGAGTATCGTCAGCGTCAGCGAGAGTTGATGTCGAGAATTGGCGGAGGGACGGCAATTTTTCGGAGTGCGCCGTTGGCAACGATGCACAATGATGTCGAATATACCTATCGTCAGGAAAGCAGCTTTTACTACCTTACAGGTTTTAATGAACCCGAAGCGGTAGCAATATTTACACCCCATCATCCAGAACATCAATATGTTTTGTTTGTACAGCCCAAAGATCCTGAGAAGGAAACTTGGACTGGCTATCGCTGTGGTGTCGAAGCAGCCAAAGAAGTTTATGGTGCAGATGAAGCTTATCCCATTGCCGAATTAGATGAAAAGCTACCTCAATATTTAATTGATAGCGATCGCATTTATTACCACCTGGGAAATGATGAGAAATTCAATCAAACTATTCTGACTCATTGGCAACGCCTAATGCGGGGCTATCAAAGACGAGGTACTGCGCCTCTAGCTTTAGAGGATACTCGACCCTTAACCTTTGCTATGCGCCTGGTCAAAAGCCCTGGTGAAATTGCTTTAATGCGTCAGGCGACCAAGATCTCGGCAATGGCACACAACCGCGCTCGGGAAGTTGCTAAACCTGGCATGTATGAGTACCAGATACAGGCAGAAATCGAGCATATCTTTCGCAGAGAAGGGGGAATCGGCATCGCCTATCCCTCTATCGTTGCCTCGGGAGCTAATGCCTGCGTGCTGCACTATATCGAAAACGATCGCCAGATGCAGGATAATGAGCTGCTGCTGATTGATGCGGGCTGTTCCTATGGTTATTACAACGGCGATATTACCCGTACTTTCCCTGTAGGAGGCAAGTTTACTCCAGAACAGAAAGCTCTCTATGAGATTGTTCTTGATGCTCAACTAAAGGCGATCGAGGAAGTACAGCCAGGCAAACCCTACAACGATTTCCACGATATGGCAGTCTGCGTAATTGTCCAGGGCTTACTAGATTTAGGACTATTAAAAGGAGATTTAGCAGAAATTATTGCAGAAGAAAAATACAAGCCTTTCTACATGCACCGTACAGGACATTGGCTAGGCTTAGATGTTCACGACGTTGGTGTTTATAAAAATGATGCGGAAACTTGGCAGCAGTTAGCCCCAGGGCAAATTGTCACCGTCGAACCTGGCATCTATATCTCACCTCACATAAAGCCCGCCGAAGGACAGCCTGAAATTCCCGATCGCTGGAAAGGAATCGGCATCAGAATTGAAGATGACCTGCTTGTAACAAGCGACGGACACGAAGTTCTAACCTCCGACGTACCAAAATCTATTGCAGACATGGAAAAATAAACAGCCTGAGCTGTAACAAAACTAAATACTTAACCCTCAACATAATTCATAATTACTCTCCACTAACTCATGATTCAGCAACTACAGAACTTCTTATCACCGTCTGCAAATTCGTCTGCCAAAAAATCGGCCGATTCCAAAATCGCAGCCATGACTGCCGAAATTACTGAAGGTAGAGGTTATGTCATTCTGCCTGATTTGATCACCCCCAAAGAAGCAGCGGAAGCAAGACAAGTTGTCTTAGATACAGCCGAGCGCGATCGAGGCAAAGATAAATTAGTCGTCCAGGGTAAAAAAGAACGTGTATACGGCTTAATTTATAAAAGCGAAATCTTTACTAGAATGGTGCAGCATGAGTCATTGATGGCGGTTGTCGATGCCATCATTGGTAAAGAAGCGATTCTCGGCGGGTTTTCTTCTCATGTCCTTCATCCTGGGGCAAAAAGCATGGGGATTCATGTTGATTACCCCTACTGGGCAATGCCTTCACCCTTCCCTAAATATCCAGTACTAGAACTTCAGGTCATTTGGCTGATGGAAGACTTTACTGCTACTAATGGCGCACCTTTCTTTGCTGCGGGAACTCAAAATAAAGCTTGTCAGCCTAACAAATGGCAGTTTAAGGCTATGGCAGAGCGCATTACAGGCAAAGCCGGTTCGGCAATTATTTCTCACGGACTATGTTGGCACGATACTTCTGATAACAATAGCGATCGCCCTAGAGTATCAGTATTAGGTAACTATACGCCCCAGTATATTCAGCCTCTAGAAAACAATTTGTTTGACTGCGAGCCATCCGTGATTGAGAATGCTAGTCCTCGATTGAAACAGCTACTTCGCCACGACCTAATGTCTGAGTCGAAGCCCATTCACTCAATGAAATTTATTAAATAAGACTGCTCTTTAAGCAGAAAATTCTCGGAATATCAACGGGCGATCGCGATTATGAATTGTGGAGAAGACTGCGATCGCTTTATTTCAATTTATTGCTTTGGCTACTCCATAAGCTGCAACACCACCAATTGTTCTTAATGCAGTCATACCTAGT
>JBCBEA010000401.1:0-4463 GCA_038529195.1 Cyanobacteria bacterium J06600_6 | reverse complement strand
TTCGCGCTGGATCAGTTACAGTTGGTAAAAAAGTTGAAACAGAAACTGCAACTGTTTCTGTCCCTGTAGAAAAAGAGCGTGTAATTATCGAGCGCACTACTCCTACAGATGCTACTGTAGTAACTCCTGGAACAACTGCCTTTAATGAAGGAGAAGTAGCAAGAATTGAAGTGTATGAAGAGTCTGCTGATATTGAAAAACAGGCTTTTGTACGTGAGGAAGTAAGCGTTCGCAAAGAAGTAGAAAGAGATATAGTTTCGGCAAAAGAAACAGTACGTCGGGAAGAATTAGAGCTTGAGACTGAAGGTGAAGCCTTAATAGATAGCGATAGCTAAGATTTGAGATTTTGTTTTTAACTAGCAACTGATGTAGGTAGGGTAGGTTACTCTACCTATCTTTATTTTACTCAAGTAAACAATATTAATAATATGACTCTAAATAATAATCATTTAAAAGACAATTCTTTAGCTCTAGAGAAAATATCGCTTTTAGAAGAGAAACTACAGGTTGCGCGTCGGCGAGAAAAAGTCGGGGAAGTCGTGATTCGTAAACAGGTAGAAACTCGGATGGTGCAATTGCCGATTAGAAGAGAAAAACTAATCGTCGAAAAAGTTGGTCAAAATGCGGAAAAGTTAGCGGAGGTTATTCTTACCGAAGAAACGCTTAACGGTTTTAACTACGATGAACTGAATAACGGAGATAGTTTAGATTTACACCAGAGTAAGTTTATTTCGCCGATAGCTGCTCGTGAGTTGCTATCGGCATTAGCCGAATTATCAACATCAGCCAAACTTAAAGTGCGTTTAGAAATAGCTACGGATAGTTCTGAAGATTCCGACCTGAGACTGAAGGTAAAAGATATTTGTGAGCGGTATATTGCCAGTTAATAAGCAGCTAACCTGACCATTTTTCCCAGCTAGATTCATAACCTAGCTGGTGTTATGGGGATTTTTATAGTAAACGTTGAGCCAGTATTTAGCTGTGAGTCCACCTCAATTTTGCCCCCGAGTAAACTAACCAGTTGAGCAACAATTGCTAAACCTAAACCAACTCCTTCAGGAACACTTTGTTGGGACAAATCGCTTCGAAAATAAGGCTCAAAAATGCGATCGCGATTATCATCAGCAATACCGACGCCTGTGTCAATTACTTTGATTTCCAGCTCGTTTAGCGCTGTCTGGGCAGAGGTTAAAGTAATCGTACCCTCCTTGGTATAGCGAATCGCATTAGTTAATAAGTTGGTAATAATCTGCTGAATACGTAGAGGATCAGATTCAATGACTAACTTTTGAGGTAGACAGCTTGTAATTAGCTTTAGCTGCTTTGCCTCTAAATTTGATTTTAAACTTAAAGCAATCTTTTCTTGTAAAAGACAGACATCAATTTTTTCTTGTCTTAGTTTTAACTCACCTTTCTGGTAAGCAGATAGTTCGAGGGTATCGTTAATTAACCTGAGAATATTACGTCCCTGACATAACACCTGCTGAATATGTTCTAGATTTGCCGTTGTCAAACTGCTGCTGTCTTGACGCTGCTGGCGCAGATATAGATCCGAATAGCCGATGATTGATGTTAAAGGATTTTTTATCTCATGGATGAGATAGTCTAGACTATCTTGGTGCTCTGCTAATAATCGGCTTATTTCTTGGTTAGTCAAAAATATTTGCTGATGCAAATTGTCAACCTGCTGCTTGCGTCGCTTTGCGTATTGGCGAAAGCAGTTTTCCATTACCTTATCAATCGCTAAATCAACCAAGGAAAGATAGTCAAGCGCCTCGGAGATTGAACCTGCTAATAATCGTGGCTCTAATTCCCCCAAAATTATTTTTTTAAGTAAAAAAAACTCTCTAACTATTTCTTCTGGCTCAAAATTTTGTGCAGAGCGAGTCTGACCATGTATATCACCTCGATTTGATTGATTGGCATCTAGTAGAGAAATGTTGTTATTGGCGATCGCCCTGATAATAGTTTCACAGATAGCTGGAATATTATTCCGAATAGCTTTAGTTGATAAAGAACAAGAGCTGGCTATTTTACTATCGCTAGCGATCGCCTCAATTAACTTTTCTGCAATTGCCTGGCTTTGCTCCAGCAGATATTCATCTGTATTCATATGACTAAATAAACATTTAGCTGACTGAAAGTTTACTTAGCATTCTATCCAGCTAAACTAGAGTATTCGATCGCTCTTTTCTTAAGTAGCTTCATGGCTTTGTTTTTGATTTGTCTGACTCGCTCGCGACTCACGCCACACACGTCACCAATTTGCTCGTAAGTCATGGTTTTTCCGTCGTTTAAGCCATAACGCAGAGTAATCACATCTCGCTGCTTGGGAGACAGAGTATGCAGCAGGGTTTGAATGTGCGCTCGTGTTTCTTGGGTAGCGACAAAATCACTTGGCGATGCAGAATCATCGGCTAAAATTTGCCCTAGCTCGGTTTGATTCTCATCAATAGTTGCGTTGAGGCTTTTTGGCTTAGTAATTCGGGCAGACTGGGCCAAGGATCTGAGCTTTTTAAGATCCATATCTAGCTCGGCAGCAATTTCTAAATCCGTAGGCTTTCTACCTAACTTTTGTGATAGCTTGCGAGTTGATTTCTTAATTTTATTCAGATCTTGAGTGATATGAATTGGCAAGCGAATTGTTCGAGCATAGTTGGCGATCGCTCTAGTCATTGCCTGTCTGATCCACCAGTAGCTGTAGGTAGAGAACTTATAGCCTTTACCCGCATCAAATTTTTCTGTAGCCCTCATCAAGCCAATGCTGCCTTCTTGGATCAGATCGAGCATCGATAGACCTCGATTTTGGTATTTTTTAGCAATTGAGACTACTAATCTTAGATTTGCTTCAACCATTTTTTGTTTGGCGATTTGTCCCAGACGCACAATTTTTTCTTCTTCTAAAGTCAGCTCGGACTTTTCTAGTAGTGGTAGCATTGCCTGAATTTGATTGGCATACTTAACTTCTTCCTCTGCCTTGAGCAAAGGTGTACGACCAATTTCTTTGAGGTAATCTCGGACGGTATTTTGAGAATTCTTAGCCATGATTTAATTAATAAAGTTCGTATAAATTTATAATTTGGTTTTGCAGTCTGTCGGAAATGAGAATTATCTTTCTAACTCAGGAGGAGAAAACATTAGAGCCATTTTGCTTACTTCATTCTGCTACTCTCCTGCTGACCAAGGCTTAAGAAAGTCTGGGTATAAGGTTAAACCGCCATCAACAAATAAAGTTTGCCCTGTTATGTATGCTGCATCTTCTGAGGCTAAAAATGCTGTAATCGCTGCCATTTCTTCAGAAGTACCGACTCTTCCCATCGGAATATGACTTTCTACTTCTTGGCGCTTTTGGGGACTTTCTGTCCAGCTTTCGTTGATTGGGGTGACTGTTGCGCCTGGGGCGATCGCATTAACTCGAATACCTTGTGGTGCGTACTCCAAAGCCAAAGTCTTAGTCATGTTTTCCATTGCCCCCTTACTCATTGAATAGCTAACGTAGGTAGGACGAGGAATAATTTCGTGGACGCTGGAGACGTTGATAATCGTGCCACCATTACCTTGGCTGACAAAATGCTTTAAGGCTTCCCTCGCGCAGAGATAGGCGCCTCTGAGGTTCACCTGCATCACCTTATCAAAATCAGCAGTTGTCACTTCATGAGAAGGAGCATCAATCTGAATTCCGGCATTGTTAATTAGGATGTCAAGACTGCCAAATTTGGCGATCGTTTCTTCAAACATCCTGACAATTTCTGTCTCCTCCGACACATCCGCTTCTACGGGCAGTATTTCTCCACAACTGTCCGCATTTGAGCGACATGCTTCGCTAATCAAATTTTTTGTCTTGTCTAGCTTGCTAATTTTGTTGCGGTAATTAAGAGCGACATTTGCACCTTGGGCAACAAAGTAAGCGGAAATTGCTTGTCCAATACCTGAAGTTGCCCCTGTGACCAATACGTTTTTGCCTTTTAAGCCTTTCATGATTAACTCTCACTTCCGCTCAATTCTGCGTTACTTACTTATATATACCAGTCTGACGAGATGTAGCACATCCTCCCCTGGCTATATGCTTGCTAAGTTTTATCTTTCTGCACCAAAAAGCAGATCGACAATATCTCTTTCCTGGTTAACAAACAATTCTTTGTATAGGTTGTCTTTAACCATCGTCTGTCTGTGCATTTCAATCAACAGCTCTTGTGCTTCTGCTTCAGAAAGCTGCTGTACTCGGTCTTTGAATATTCTGTGACTCAACTCTTGCTCAATCGAAAGGGTGTTTTTTAAACTGTCCATTTTTTCTTAATACTTGATTTTGTTTTTTCTATTGTAAACAAGTATAAAGAAAACTTGACTAAAACTGGAGTAGTGATATCCGCAGATGCCAAAACGTAAAATGTTTCAAACAGACTCGGAGAGTTTTCATCTGTCTCTCAATCAGCATGATTTACCTCATTCAGTTATTCCAGCAG
>JBCBEA010000400.1:0-4475 GCA_038529195.1 Cyanobacteria bacterium J06600_6 | reverse complement strand
TTTTGTCAGACTAGTAGTAGTATTTCACTGTACCTGGTTTGTTAATAGCGCTACTCATAAGTTTGGCTACAAAAGCTATGAGTCCAACGATACTTCCCTCAACTGCTGGTGGGTAGCTTTACTAACTTTTGGTGAAGGCTGGCACAACAATCATCATGCTTTTCAATATTCCGCTCGTCATGGTTTGGAATGGTGGGAAATTGACCTCACCTGGATGATGATTAAGACTCTTTCTTGGCTCGGACTAGCAACTAACATCAAACTGCCTCCCAAACAAAGGCTGACGGTTGATCGTTAATCAGCACTAGGTTAAGAGAAATTGTTATTACTCTAGCTCTAGCTGTAAGGAAGGCATTAGTCTCTGAAGATTTTTAAGCGATTTTCCTTGCCAGGGATTTTGTTTGGCTCCAATTACCAGCATTTGAATGTTTTGGCGCTTACGTACGTTAATTACAAACCTCGACAGAATACTGATTCCCGAACTATTGAGAAATTTGAGTTTCTTCAAATCTAAAACAATTTTTTCTGGTTCTTGTTGAGCAACATTGTTGAGCAGTTCAAAAATTGAGGCATATTCCGCACTACCATTTAGACGTAAGGAACCATCAAAAATAATATTGTGAGATGCTTCATCATAAATGACGTTGTAGTTTTTACTTTTGATCTCCATAATCGTCTCAGAAAATAAACCTTATGATGTATCTACCTAGCTATGGTTAGGAACAGTTGTTTTCGCTAGATGCTATTTTAACCTTTAAAAAACTGGAATTTAAATTAGCAACTGTACCATAGTTGTCACCGCTATTGGTTCGGACTTTTGCGCTGGTGGCTCAAAGTGCCAGCCGACTTTGGCATTGTAATCATGGAGCATAGTTAATAGTCCTAAATTGGATAGTGTCTGATTTTCATCTAGAGCATTTTGTTCGAGCTGGGCGAGATACATTTCGCTCGGATCTCCCTCAAGCAGATTAGTGATTAGAGCCTGAAAGTGTTTTGTCTGCTCGATGCTGACGCTATTGGTAAGCTGCAAAATAATGACGCTGGGAGTTAGATGAATTTGAATACTGATGGGAAAAGCCGATTGCTTAACACAGTATTTCATCCCGTTTTCTAATAACTCATTGGCAATATAGCTAACCGCGCTCTTAACTTCTCTTTGCTTTTCGGTTTCTGCCTCTGGCTGCTCGTCTCCTAAAAAGAAAGTGCTCAAGTAATCAGCCAAAAAATCTGCTGATAAACAGTTGTTACGCCATCTTTGCTGAAGAGGAATCGAGCCAGGCGAAAAGCTCAAGATCAGATATTCCTGACTGGGGGGCAAACTTTGGGGAAAATTCCCCATAATTCGCTTAAAAGCTAGTTTACTGTTGTTCATAGAAGCTGATAGTGCTATTGATGAAGTGCCAAATATTGATAATATTATTTATGTTTTAGAACTACGAGAGTGATGTCATCATATACTTCCTCTGCGCCAATATGCGATCGCAAATTTTCGATTACTTTGTAGCGAATATCTTGAGCCGACTGCTGCCAATTTTCTGTTAATACACAACATAATTGCTCTAGACCATAGTGTGTTCCCTCTGAGTTTTCGGCTTCGGTAATTCCATCTGTATAAAGAATCACCACTTCATCTTGAGCCAACGGGATTTTGGCTTCAAAGACAAAATTTTCAATACTTTCAATTAAACCTAGAGGAAACCCCAAATCGACGGTGTCGATCCGCTCAATCTTGCCATCTGTTCGCACAATCAAAATTTCTTCATGCTGCCCACTAATGCGAAGAATACCGTCATGGTAATCGACTAGAGATAAAGAGATATTTTTATCAGAGTCTAAACGCTGAAGATTTTTATAGATAGTTCGATTTAATACTTCAAACAGGCATCGAGGATCGGTTTCATTGTTTTCAATTAAAGTCCGAACTGCTGTCTGCACCATCAGCATGAGTACGCCACTTTCCAAACCGTGTCCAGAAACATCTCCAATACCGATAATAGTACGACCCTGATACTGCATCACATCATAATAATCTCCGCCAATTTCAGAGGCTGCTTCGCTAAACCCAGAAATCTCCAGAGCCTTGATTTCACTCAGCTCTTTTTCTTTAGGTAGCAGCATCTGCTGCAGCTTTTGAGTTATCTCTAGCTCCATAGTCAGGCGAGTGTTTTCCACCTGTAAACAATTGTTTAACTGGTTAATTTTCTGGTTAGCCTGAGCTAGCTGTTTAATATAGCTAGATTCTAAATCTCTCAGCCTTTTTTGTTCTAAACAGCTTCCTAATCTGGCTTTGAGCAGGATAGGGTTAAATGGCTTGGTTAAATAATCTGCTGCGCCCATTTCAATACACTTAACAACACTATCTGTCTGTCCTAGAGCGGAGATCATAATAATTGGAATATTTTTCCAGGGACTACGACGAATCCACTCTAAAACTTTATAGCCATCGAGTTGAGGCATGATAATATCCAGCAGCATCAAATCGTAAACTCCTGTCTGAATCATCTTGATTGCCTGTTTTCCGTCTTTTGCTGTGGCAACCTGATAACCTTCTGCCTTAACCTGCTGAGATAGAATTTCTCTGTTGATGTTACTATCATCCACAACTAAAATGCTGTAACTTGCAGCTACTAAATCCTGTTGGTCTGCATCGAGAACGATACTTGCTAATAAAGAAGTTTCATCGAAATCTGGTGCTGTATCTTCGAGCAACTCGACTTCAGGAGAAGAAGAGAGGGGCAGCTTGCTAATTTCCGCTAATAATTTATTAGCAGCACTGTTTATTTTCTCAACCTCATCACAAAAATTGGCTTCGATGCTTAAATTTAGGCGATCGCAACATTCAATTACCAGCTGTGTGGGTTTTTCAAATTTGTCAATTGACTGAAGTTCGAGCACGATTGTGCGCAAATTCGCCAGATCCGTAGGAGGTAGTGCTGGATCGAGATGGCGATCTAGGACAGTCAACAAATCTTTGCCAACTTTTCTAATTTGTTCTATTTCGGCTAAATATGTGGTTGACGCCTCAATGTCTGCGAGTTGGGCAAGAATAATCTCGCTGTAGCCGATAATAGCGTTGATGGGCATACCTAGCTCTTGGCGGAGCTGAAAAAATTGTGATAAGTGTGATTTACCATCAGTGAACATAAAAATAAGCTCTAGCAAGAAATCAGCTTAACGGGATCGCTACTGTTTTTAACTTGCCCATATCGAGCCTCAAAATATCGTTACCTGGTTTTATTGATGGCTACTTTAGGTTATGTTTACAGCAAAAACTCTAGTTTTATTGGTTTTAAACTAAATATGGTTGAGGATCTCGATCCGAGTCACAGCAGTTATAGAACTTTCCTTTTAGTTTAGAATCTGATAGATAATCGAAGGAAATTAAAATTGAAATATTCAGTGGATTTTGTTTACTATTGCAAGATAATAGATAGCACGCTGGTTTAGTGTTATTTTTCAGATGAATAGCTATACATTAACTAATTTCATGGTTGATTAAATGTTTTACGAAATGCAGTTTAAATTGGGAAAAATAGCAGATTCCAAAACAGCAGATTTTTCCTTGACTTCAAATTCTAGAGTAGAGAAATTGAGGGAAGCAGCTATTGTTTTTGATACTCACAAAAATTGTCTATTTTTAAATCAGGCAGCCGAGCAAATATTTGGCAACTGCGAAGCTAGTGGTCCGCATCGCTCCCAAATTTCCTTACTAGGAGATTGGATTAGAGAGCAAGTAAAAACAGGATTACCTCAGCCACTGGTCTTTAAACTCCAAGAACTGCCTGTAGAACTACAGTTAAATGAGTTTTCCCTAGAAATAGCCGTTATTTTGCAAGAGCAGCTAGCTTCAGATGAGTTTTACCAGGAACTCAATCAGCATACATCTTTGGCTATCCGAGAACCAAAAGCCAAGCCGAATCACGTTAGTTCTGACCAAAAATCACTACAAAGATATACGATTCAAACTCTTGAATATGACCGCTTAACTGGACTACCAAATCATCAACTGCTCCTGCAACATATCAAACAAGAAATAAATTTCTGTGAAACTAGAACTGATTATAATTTTGCTGTACTGTTTATTGATATTAATCGTTTCAAGATTATCAACAGCAGCTTGGGCAGAATTATTGGCGATCGCCTGTTAATTTCTGTCGCTCAACGTCTAAAAAAATGTCTGCGATCGCAAGATTTTATTGCCCGCATGGGAAACGACGAATTCGTTATTTTATTGAGCAACGTTGAACATTTGCAATACGCAACCAATATTGCAGAAAGGATATATCATGAGCTGGCAGTAACCTTTGATCTGGGTGGGTATGAAGTATTTATTGAAGCCAGTATTGGTATTGCCGTGGGCAGTCAGGCTTACCATCAGCCAGATAACCTATTACGAGATGCCGAACTAGCATTATCTAATGCCAAGAGACAAAATAAATTTCCCTATCAGATATTTGATCAGTCAATGCGAGGAG
>JBCBEA010000399.1:0-4478 GCA_038529195.1 Cyanobacteria bacterium J06600_6 | reverse complement strand
AGAATCAAAAGCGCAACAGTCTGTCAGGAAAGTCTTCAGTACATTACCCGAATAATAGACAGTTAACAGTCAACAGTTAACAGGATGAAATATATCCCTCACATTCCAGGTGTTATATTTACCCGCTTTTTTTTAAACAAATAATTAACAGGTATGGAATTAACAGAAATACAGCAGTCGGCAGGTGCCATTTTCGACGATAAGGGAGTTGTTTTGGGTTTCGAGCTTGACGATCGCGCTTTGGCGGCGATTAATGATGGCGTAGCAATTTGCGATCGCTCTCACTGGGGACTATTAGAAATTACTGGGGACGATCGTTTACGCTATCTCCATAATCAAAGCACTAATGACTTTGAGAAGCTTAAACCAGGCTCAGGTTGCGATACGGTATTTGTCACTTCGACTGCCAGAACTTTGGATCTTGCCACAGCTTACGTAACAGATAATTCGGTCTTAGTTATTGTCTCTCCCAATCGTCGCCAACAACTTTTTACCTGGCTTGATCGCTTTATTTTTCCCTTTGATAAGGTTGAATTAGCTGATATTTCTGCAGATAAAGCTATATTTAGTATTTTGGGAGAGCAAAGCAATAGTTTAATCAATAATATTGCTG
This sequence comes from Cyanobacteria bacterium J06600_6, assembly GCA_038529195.1. Classification (GTDB taxonomy): domain Bacteria; phylum Cyanobacteriota; class Cyanobacteriia; order Cyanobacteriales; family Xenococcaceae; genus Waterburya. Next base: position 3,865 of record JBCBEA010000399.1, on the reverse strand, counting down.
CTGATAATATATCTCTAACTGATTCAGTTCATCAACTCGTAACTATTGACGACGTGACGGTAAGAATTGCCCAGGGAAGTGGCTTAACAACTCCTGGCTATACTCTGATTGTGGATCGTGACGCTGCAAGTACAGTTTGGTCAAAACTCATTGCCGAAGGTGCTGTTGCATTTGGCGATCGCCTGTGGGAAAAATTGCGTATTCAGCAGGGAAGACCAACCCCAGATCGCGAACTGACCGAAGACTATAATCCCCTGGAGGCTGGACTCTGGCAAACTATCTCCTTTGAAAAAGGCTGCTACATCGGACAGGAAACGATTGCCCGTCTCAATACCTATAACGGAGTTAAACAAAAGCTTTGGGGGATAAAATTAAGCCAGCCAGCCGAACCTCAAACGCCAATTACTCTGGAAAATAAAAAAATTGGCATATTAACTAGCTACACAGATACATCTGCTGGTTCATTTGGCTTAGGCTATATTCGTACTAAAGCAGGGGGAGAGGGGTTACAGGTCAAGGTTGGCGAAGTTGAAGGAGAATTAGTTTCAGTACCCTTTATTCGCCACACTTAGTAGTTTGCAATCAAAAACCCTCAGTAGCAAAACCCACTGAGGGAATAGACAAATTAATTTATCCAGAATTGCCTCTAGGAAAAACCTAGAATTAACCCTCTTTCGGCTCTTTATCTTTAGCTGGTGCTTCTGCTTGCTTGGCTGCGGGAGCTTTTTTCGCTGCGGGAGCTTTTTTTGCTGCCTTTTTAGGTGGTGGACTCACCTCTTTCACCTCTGCTTCGGCATAATTATTTGTATTTACGCCTGCGTAGTTAACCTTATTAAAGCGAACCACTACAGGGTAGCGAATACCGCTTGTGTCAACTGATGCAACTGAGCCAACTTCGTTATACCAATAGGATTCTGGACGAAGAATTCTGACTTTAGAACCTCGTTGAACCATAATTGATTAGTCTCCTGAAAATAAATTTTATCTGATTGTGAGTAGGAAAAATACTCAAGGTAACTTTCTCTATCTCTGGTTTTATGACTATGTAAAATAAGAGCCATTAAACTTCAAAGTCAAGTTTATCAAACCGACTAAGCCATATATTCTGACGATACATAACAATTTACGTAGCTTTCCTGTTTTCTCTGTATTACAGGGTGACATTTTGTGCTTACTTGATAACTCGGCTTAATATGGTTGCAGACTACATGCTTAATAACTATTTAAAGATTTAATTTAATGTCTGGTTCAGCCAAAAAAACTATTTATGCAGCGATGGCAGCCAATTTTGCGATCGCCGTGACTAAATTTATTGCCGCGTCAATCACGGGAAGTTCGGCAATGCTCTCGGAAGGAATTCACTCGGTTGTGGATACGGGCAATGAACTATTACTTTTATTGGGGTTGCGTTTGAGCAAAAAGCCTGCCGATGATAGTCATCCCTTTGGCTATGGACAGGAACTTTATTTTTGGACTCTGATTGTGGCACTGTTTATTTTTGCGATCGGCGGGGGAATGTCGATCTATGAAGGAATAGAACACGTCAGACATCCCGAACCATTAACCGATCCGCGCTGGAATTATGGAGTATTGGCATTTGCCGTAATTTTTGAAGGTTATTCTTGGAATGTGGCACTGCAAGAATTTTTGACAAATAAAGGAGAGGAGAGTTTTTGGAAGGCAATTAGAGCCAGCAAAGATCCGACTATTTTTACAATCTTATTTGAAGATACGGCTGCGCTGATTGGCTTGTTTGTCGCCTTTATCGGCGTATTCTGCGGGCACCTATTCGGTAATGTTTATCTTGATGGGGTAGCTTCAATTGTGATTGGTGTGATTCTCTGTGGCGTGGCATTACTGCTGGCGACAGAGAGTAAAGATCTCTTGATTGGTGAAGGAGCATCCCCCGAAACTGTTGCTGATATCCGCAAAGTCGTTAATGACGATCCTGCGGTAGACAAAACGATCAAGGTGCTGACTCTACACTTTGGACCCGAGGAAATTTTGCTCAATCTGGAAATAAAATTTGTCGATGAGCAAGAAACCGAAGAATTAGCGATCGCGATCGAACGTTTAGAAAGCTCCATTCGCAGCCAACATCCAGAAATCAAAGATATCTTTATTGAGGCTAAATCCATTTCTGCTAAACGCAAAGCAAGTATCAAGCAGGCAGAAGCGTAGTTGGCTCATCAGCGAAAGTGAATTGACTGAGTTGAAAGTAAAAGGTAGAAGGTAACTGTAACTTTTCTGTTTATGACAGAGATTTAGTCTAATGTTAATTTCTACTGGCAAATAGGAATACTAAGAGTATTAGTATTTTTTAAACTGTTCATGGAAGCCACATACCAGCCTGGAGACATTATCCAAGAGAATTATCAGATTGTTGGAGTTTTAGGAGCAGGCGGTACGGCGATAACTTATGAAGCTTTGGATCTAACTCAGTCGATGCCAGTTGCTATTAAAGTCCTGTCGCTCCAGAAAACGCAGGATTGGAAGCTGGTAGAGCTATTTGAAAGAGAAGCTAGAGTCTTGAAAAACCTCGATCATCCTAAGATTCCCCAATATTTAGACTATTTCTCTATTGATACCCAAAGCGATCGCCAATTTCTGTTGGTGCAAGAATTAATTCCTGGTAAATCCTTAGCGGATTTAGTTGAACAAGGCTGGTATTTTGACGAGCTAGAAGTGAAAAATATTACCCAACAGATCTTAGAAATTCTGAATTTTCTGCATAATCTTCATCCACCTATCATTCATCGGGATATTAAACCCCACAATATTATTCGTACCGATGACAACGAAATATATCTAGTCGATCTAGGTGCAGTGCAGGATGTCTACCGTAATACCCTAACTCGCGGAGCGACTTTTGTCGGGACAATTGACTATATGTCTCCCGAACAGCTGCGAGGACATGCTAGTTTTGCCTCAGACCTATACAGTTTGGGCTGTACTCTATTGTATCTGTTGACCAGGCGATCGCCTGCTGAGTTACCTCTAGCAAGAATGAAAATTGACTTTCGTTCTAGTCTCAATCTTGACGAACAGTTTGCTAGTTGGCTGGAGACGGCTCTAGAACCCGCCTTGGAAGATAGATTTAATTCGACCGCACAGGCTTTAGAAAAATTGCATCAGCAAAAAGTGACAGCGAAAACGTCTTTGGATGGTAGCAACATTAAAATTAGTCAAAAAGCAAATCGTTTAATTATTAATATTCCACCACAGAAAAAATTGTTTGCCCCTGCAATTAGAAACACCATCGTCGACTTAACGATTGGGGCGATCGCCACATTTATGCTCTCTTTCCCCAGCGGCTTTTTATTAGATTCTGTGATCAGACAATTTAATCTGGCAGCATTAGTTACTTCCCTGGTGGTTTGGATGATATTTGCCTCATCTAGCTTATTTTTAGTAACCAAAATTTTTAGCCTGCTATTTTTGTTCTTTGGCAAAATACGTCTAGAAATGAATAAAGAGCAGTTTAAATTCTCTTGGAACTGTCTAGGAGTCAAATTTAAACAGATGGGATATACGGGCAGTATTCAAGCCGTTACGATAGCAGCTAAAATCAAACGCGAATCTTTTTTCAATCCTCCCGAACACTGCGTTATTTATGGAGGAGTTAAAGAGTATAAGTTTGGCATCTGGCTAACCAAGGGCGAAAGAAGATGGCTCGTGACGGAAATTGCCAATTTTGTCATTGAACAATATCCCATGAAAGATAAAGATGGTTGGCTGAAAAATATTTGGAACTATTACTAGCTAGAAACAAGATCTGCAGTTAGGCGAAGCAATTTATCAGACTAAAACAAGTACAATAAGAAGCATAAATCTAAAGCTTGTTTCTATACGCACAAAATAAGCT
>JBCBEA010000398.1:0-4490 GCA_038529195.1 Cyanobacteria bacterium J06600_6 | reverse complement strand
CGAACCCAAAACCTGGAACTGGCAGGGACATAAAATTACCTATCAGCAGACGGGAGAAACAGGCACACCAGTAGTCTTAGTCCACGGCTTTGGTGCATCTTGGGGACACTGGCGCAAAAATCTACCCGTCTTAGGAGAATCCTGTCGCTGTTATGCGATCGACCTGATTGGTTTTGGCGGTTCGGATAAACCCCAACCTGGCGTGGTTGACTATACCTTTGAAACCTGGGGACAGCAGCTTGCCGATTTTTGCCGTGAGGTCGTTGGTAGTCCCGCTTTTCTAATTGGTAACTCCATCGGCTGTATCGTTGTCATGCAAACAGCGGTAGATCACCCAGAATTAGCTCTAGGAGTCGCAGCCTTAAACTGTTCCATTCGACTTCTGCACGAACGCAAACGAGTCACTTTGCCCTGGTATCGCAACTATGGCTCGATGGTCATGCAGCAGGTGCTGGGTAATAGACAAATCGGTGGCTTCTTTTTCAAACAGATAGCCAAGCCAAAAGTTGTCCGCAATATTTTACTCAAAGCATACCGTCGTCCTGAAGCCGTCACCGACGAACTAATAGATATTCTGATGCAGCCCTCTCAAGATCCAGGTGCAGCGGATGTCTTTCTAACATTTACCCGCTACTCACAAGGTCCTTTACCCGAGGATTTGTTGCCTCAACTAACCTGTCCCACAGTTTTACTCTGGGGAACAGAAGATCCTTGGGAACCTGTCGCGATGGGTCGAGAACTAGCAGAAATACCGACCGTAGATGAATTTATTCCCCTCGAAGGTTTGGGTCACTGTCCGCAAGATGAAGCTCCCGAAATGGTCAATCCGATCTTATTGGACTGGATACAAAAGCATCGGTAATAGATAGTGGGATTGAAACTATTAGATGCGATCGCTCTATTGCAAGGATAATGGAGATCATAGACATTTGGCATTTTTTTTATGTCAAATGTCGTATAATTAGAGGTATCATTTACAATGGCGCTCCTATGATTTATGAAACAGTTGGCAAAGTTTTAAAGCTAGGTTCACAGCCGTCATCTTTACAAGATTTGCGAGCAATAACTCACCAGGGCTTACCAAAGGTAGCAGTTGATGAAGTAAAAAAACTATTAGATTTATCAACTGAGGAATTAGCTAAATATCTGCATCTTTCAGTCAGAACTTTACAGCGCTATAACGATACTAAGATTCTCTCGGCTGATGCTTCAGATCGTCTAATTCAAATCGCGAAGGTGTACGCTAGGGCTTGGGAAGTGTTTGAAGATGAGTCTTTGGCGATCGCTTGGTTAAAATCTCCTAGTTTGGCTTTAGGCAATCAAATACCACAAGAATATCTAGATAATTTTAGTGGTATGGAAATTGTTTTAGATGAACTAAATCGAATTGAATATGGAGTTTTTGCTTAAGTAAAGTGTTGCTTCACCGTATTGCGAAAACCAAATATATTCAAGATTTATCTGGTGAAGGTGCGAGACGTGCGGGAGGGCGTTGGAATTATAAGGGTGTTCCGGTAGTGTATGCGGCTGACTCTGCTGCCTTGGCTACTCTCGAAACTCTAGTCCATCTGCAGCTAAATCTTTTGCCCTTAAATTTATCGAGTATTGTGCTCGATCTTCCAGATAACCTAAGTATATCCGTCGTTTCGGGTCAGGAATTGCCTCCCAACTGGTATGGTTATCCCGCACCAAAAACTTTGGCAGATATTGGTAACAAATGGATCGAACAACAAACATCGGTGGCTCTATCTGTTCCCTCGGCAATTTTGCCAGACAGCGAAGATCGCAACTATCTCTTGAACCCGCGCCATCCAGATTTCAGATTGATTACTATTGTGCGAGTCAAGCCTTATACTTATGACTCGCGATTGATGTCATAGCCTAGGGGTAGGTAAAGAAGATAGTCGTTATCATTAAAAGCGAAAGTATTTTAATCGGTCAACGAAAGTAGTCACAACCGTCGGGTGGGCAAGAATACCTTGGGATTTAAATATACAAAATAAAATTTACCCACCTAGTGACTATTTACTACCTACGGCAGTTTTCTCTTCCGCCTGCACAGAATCTAAATCAACGTTTGCCCTAGTTGCTTTAAACATACCAAAACGGCACAAACCAGCACCGAAAGCCAAGCGCATCAACAAGATAGTGGGAACTTCCCGCAGAGATTTAATTAAGCCAGAAACACCAAACATAATCAAGCCTTTGGGTTTTGCTATTCCCTGCCAGATTGAATCAATCCAGGAGGGTAGAGTTTCTTGTGTCCAGTCATCAGTAACAACTTCCCCTTCGACTAAACCTGTCTCCGCTAGTAGTTCCGAAAAGCCTTCAATACTAGAGAAAGCAGGATGCGACCACTGATCTAATAGCTGCTTCATCACTGGTTTTTCCCAGAAATTGAGCGGTACAAGGCGATCGTCTCTTTGATTCCAGTCAGCGACAACCAATATCCCGCCAGGCTTTAGAACTCGTAATAACTCCTTGGCGAATACTGCCTTATCTGGCATGTGAGGACCCGCTTCAACTGACCACACTACGTCAAAACTCGCGTCGGGAAAAGATAGCGCCATTGCATCATCTACCTGAAATTTCGCATTAACTTCTGTGGGGGTCAACTCCGTAGCGCGCTTAACCTGCTGAGGACTGATCGTTACACCCAACACATCAAAATTATAGTCCTTTGCCAAGATGCGACTGCTGCCACCAATTCCACAACCTACATCGAGCAAGGTTGTACCCGCAGGCATAGCTTCTAGACCACCCCAGCGCACCATTTCGTGAACAAAATCATATTTTGCTTGGTCAAAATCGGTAGACCATTTTGGTGGTGAACCATAGTGACCCAAATGAATATGCTCGCCCCAATAAAATTCTAAAATGCCGTCGTCTGTCCATTCATCGTAGGAATTAGCAACGGAGTCCGCAGATTCGTAGTTACGTGGAGTAAGTAAATAGACTGCGATGCCGACTACTAAAGCCAGAACTAAAAAACCAAGAATGTAAAATAAGCTCATTAAAAATGAATTGTTAATATATCGTTACACATTTTCAATATAACAAGATCTGGCTATCACCAAGAATTAGAAAAAATGAATACTGCTCAAATTTATAATCGTCAGGATTTAATTGACTATCTCGATCGCGGAAATAAAGTCAAATATCTTTATTTTTGGGGACACAGAAAAAATCTAGACAATTCGGTAGGTCAAAGCTGTTTCAGTCAGTGGTATGAAGCCTCTTTCCTACTTGACGATATAGAATATCAAACCGCCGAACACTACATGATGGCGGAGAAAGCGAGACTATTTGGCGATCGCCAAACCCTAGAGAAAATTCTGGCAGCGAATAGCCCAGGAGAAGCCAAGAAACTCGGTCGTCTAGTGCAAAATTTTCAGGAGGAAACCTGGTTAAAGTCCCGCCAAGAGATAGTAATCAGGGGCAATCTCGGCAAATTTAAGCAAAACGAACAGCTAGGCAAATTTTTAATTAATACAGGCGATCGCATTTTAGTTGAAGCTAGTCCCATAGATCGAATTTGGGGCATTGGCATGGATCGAAATGATTTTGATGTGGCAAATCCTCACAAGTGGAAAGGACTGAATTTATTAGGTTTTGCTCTAATGGAAGTCAGAAATACTTTGCGACAAGAAAACTATTTATCTCTTTGACTGAATGCTTAACTGCGATCGCTCTCCTCAAAGACAAAATGCATATGTCAGAGATTTTTTACCTAAATTAAACTTGGCTACAAACAAAATAATCTCAGGCTGTTAAGCTAAAATTACGACTGTAGTATAAAATAATTTGATTTACAGGAATTTTATCTATCTGGCACAGCCACGACAGGATAGTCAAAGAGGAAATGGGGAAACCCTAATTTAAACGATGGATTTGCAAAACTATTTGAGAACGGAAGGATTAGAAAAATTAGTACAAACATATAGCATTAAAGTTAATCGTCATAGTGACTTTAATAATTTAATCTGCTTGAAATATTCTCAACTCGAATCTCCAATGGGAGAAGATATCGTTCAGCAATGTCGAGGGATTATCTTCGATGAAGCAAATAATTACGAAGTAGTTTCATATCCTTTCGATAAGTTTTTTAATTACGGAGAAGGTCATGCTCCGACTCTAGATTGGAATACAGCAAAAGTATTCGATAAACTCGATGGCTCGTTGATGACGCTCTATTTTTATCGAGACGAATGGCGAGTGCAGTCTAGTGGTATGGCTGATGCTATCGGCGAAGTTAGTGGATTTGATTTTTCCTTTGCGGAACTGTTTTGGCAAGTTTGGAATGAACTAGATTATGAACTACCTAAAAATACAGATTTGTGTTTTATGTACGAACTCTGTACCAAATTCAATCGAGTAGTAGTCCGACAACATGCAAATAATTTGATCTTGCATGGTATTAGAAATATCAAAACTTTGAAAGAGGTTCATCTAGATGATTATCAAGACCATAATTGGAATGTGGTTGATAC
>JBCBEA010000397.1:0-4503 GCA_038529195.1 Cyanobacteria bacterium J06600_6 | reverse complement strand
AACTAACAGATTAAAACAGGTCATTCATTCAGGCGATCGAGTTTTATGTAAAGCCTCTAACTCAGTTGGTTTAAATAAAGTTGTCGACGAATTAATTTCTACTTTGGCTAGATGAGTCCCTATTAACTGTCGGACTCATCTAGGGCGGCGTTCAAAATTTAACCACAAATATCAAAGCGATCGAGCATCATGACCTTGTTTCAGGCTGCAACAAAGTCCTTGACCATACGTTCGTGTCCGTCATTAGCAGCATAGACTTCTGCTATCTGGCGCAGCTCCGCATTCGAGCCGAAAATCAGATCGCAGCGCGTTGCGGTAAATTTCGTTTCGCCCGTATCGCGATCGCAGATGTCAAAGATCATCTCGCGGTTATCAACAGGCTTCCACTCATAGTCCATGCTAGTTAGCACGCGGAAGAAGTCATTGGTCAAAACCCCAGGGCGATCGGTAAAGATACCGTGCTGAGAGCGATCATAATTCTGGTCAAGGGCGCGAAGTCCGCCTACCAGAACCGCCCATTCAGGGGCATTCAGCGTCAAAAGCTGCGCTCGATCAAGGAAGATTCGCTCTGCCTTCACTCTGTAGCCAATCGCCTCGTTATGATAATTTCGGAAACCGTCTGAAACTGGCTTGAGCCATTCAAAGCTTTCAACGTCTGTTAGCTCTTGGGTTGTATCCATCCGTCCAGGGGTAAACGGAACGGTCACGGAGACTCCCGCATCTTGAGCAGCCTTTTCAACTGCAGCACAGCCACCGAGAACAATCAGATCTGCGATCGAGACCTGCTTGCTACCAGACTGAGCATTATTAAATTCGAGCTGAATTTGTTCGAGGGTCGATAAAACTTCTTCCAGCTCTTGGGGTCGATTTACTTCCCAGCCTTTCTGAGGAGCCAAACGAACCCGCCCCCCGTTGGCGCCACCACGCTTGTCGGAATTACGGTAGTTAGAGGCTGATGACCAAGCAGCGGATACAAGTGCTGAAACAGAGAGTCCACTTGCTAAAATTTTATGCTTAAGTGAATCGATCTCACTTTCGTTAATAACATCGTGGTCGAGGGTTGGAATTGGATCCTGCCAAAGTAGCTCCTCTGCTGGAACTTCTGAACCAAGATAGCGAGTTTTTGGTCCCATGTCTCGATGGGTCAGCTTATACCAGGCGCGGGCAAACGCATCGCTGAAGGAGTCGAAGTCATCTAAAAAGCCTTCACAGATTTTTTTATAGGCTGGATCGACCTTCAATGCGATATCTGAAGTCATCATCATCAAAGGATGTTCAACGCCAGGCTGGTGGGCATCTGGTGTTTTGGGCGCACTAGAGCTGCTGGGCTGCCACTGAAGTGCACCTGCTGGACTCTTGGTCTTTTCCCACTCATACTGGAACAGATTTGTCAGGTAGCTATTATCCCACTGAGTTGGATTTTGTGTCCAAGATCCTTCAATACCGTTAGTCATCGTATATTCGGCAAAGCCTGTACCTTCAGGATTCTGCCATCCTAAGCCCATTGCCTGAATTGGCGCACCTTCTGGTGCTGGTCCAATTTTATCTGGCGACACCATACCGTGGCTTTTGCCAAAAGCATGACCGCCTGCAATTAAGGCGACCGTCTCCTCATCATTCATTGCCATGCGTGCAAATGTTTCGCGAATGTCTTGTGCCGATGCAGCGGGATCTCCTTCGCCGTTTGGACCTTCTGGATCGACGTAAATCAACGCTTGATGGGAAGCTGCGAGGGGATTCTCAAGGTCGTAGTCTGCTTCCCCTGGCTTGCCAACCCAGCGAATATCACGGGTGACCATATTATCGGGATGACCAGGATGTGACTGCTGTTTGACATCGCCTATTGGTTCTCCGTTCCAGAATTCAGAACCCCAATAGGTAGAGCGATCCGCTTCCCAAGCATCAATGCGACCGCCGCCAAAACCAAAGGTCTTGAAGCTCATAATTTCGAGGGCACAGTTGCCTGTCAAAACCATTAGATCGCCCCAGCTCAGTGCTGCTCCGTATTTCTGTTTAATTGGCCAGAGCAGCCGTCGTGATTTATCCGTATTGCCGTTATCCCACCAAGAATTGATTGGCGCAAAACGTTGCATACCTTGAGCCGCGCCACCACGACCGTCTGCAATTCGATAAGTTCCTGCTGCGTGCCACGCCATACGAACCATCTGGGGTCCATAATTTCCATAGTCGGCTGGCCACCAGTCTTGTGAGTCTGTCAGCAACGTCTTGATATCGCTCTTCAACTGCTGGAGGTCAATTTTCTCGAAGGCTTTTTTGGTATCAAAATCTTGTAGCGGGTTAGCCTGCGGCGAATTTTGGTGAAGCAGTTCAACTTGAAGTCGATTTGGCCACCAATCATCAGTTTGGGGCTTAGAGCCGAAGGCGCCACCGACGCGGGTTCCACGGAAAGGGCATTGTCCCGAAGCGGAGTCAGGGTTGTTATTCATTGAATAATTCTATTCTGTTACCTAATAGTTTTCTTTAGTCAAGCTGCATTAAGCATCGCTATTGGCGGCGGTTTGAGTGGCGAGTGTCATTATGGCTAAATTCTTCGCATTTGCTCAATATGTTGCTCCTTGCTATCAACATATTTTTCAGACGTTAAGAATAAATTTTTGGCGATATTTCAAATTGAGTACGACTCGATTTTAGATATATGTGTTGTCGGCATGGTCTAATTCGAGACTGCACTTCAGAGCGATCACACTGGCTGATGCCTGTTTTACAACAGTATTGATTATAAAAGATATTCGTCTTGACTAACTTTTATTTACATCTGCTTAACCTCAACTTAGACCAAGTGAAATTACCAAAATTAACAGCGTAAATATGAATTAAAAAAGGCGAACAGCCTCAACTGTTCACCTCTTAGTCAATTTAATTATTCAAAGTTATCGCGATCACGCTCTTAATTTCCCTGTGTTTTGGCGACTTAGCGACTTGGCGCGCAACACTCTAGCCAAAATTAGGTCGATGGCGAATCAAATTCAAAAATTCTTCGCGAGTCTTCTGATCGTCCTGAAATACACCAAGCATCGCACTCGTGACCGTCCAGGAGCCAGGTTTTTGGACTCCGCGCATTGACATACACATGTGGGAAGCCTCCATGACAACTGCAACACCCTGTGGCTCTAATATTTCCTGCACAGCTTCGGCAATTTGACGGTTCAAACGTTCTTGAACCTGAAGACGACGGGCATACATTTCGACAATCCGAGCCAGCTTACTCAAGCCGACAACTTTTTGATTGGGAATATAGGCAACGTGCGCTCTACCCATAAATGGCAGCATGTGATGTTCGCAGAGACTAAAGAAATTGATGTCTCTCACCAACACCATTTCATTGTGTCCTTCATCAAAAATTGCGCCATTAACCAGATCGTCGAGGGACTGATTGTAGCCACTGGTTAGAAACTGCATCGCTTCTGCCACCCGTTTAGGAGTTTTAAGCAGTCCTTCTCGTTCTGGATCTTCTCCAACGGACTCCAGCATCGTGTAAACTGCCGACATCATTTGTTCTTTGGCAGCATCTGAGGTTGCTTTGATTCTAGGAGCTTGCCCATTCTGGGTGTTGCGATCTGGTCTACTAACAACTTGATCTAACAGACTAGATTTTAGCGGGTTAGGATTGTTGTCTAAAGATTCAGAACCATTAGAACCATTAGAAGAAACTATTGTCATAATGTATTTATTGTGAGTAAAACTCTATCCTTGTGCTGTGAAATAGGCGATGCCATCGCCAGTGCTTATAGTGCCCCTCCACTGGGCATAACAATCATCGATTCTACTACCGCCTGACGGGGAAGTAATGCTGTATGGAGAATAGACTCGGCTACGATCTCTGGAGTTAACATTGCCGAGCGGTCGAAATCTGCCTGTACAGTATCCGTATCCCAAATAGGAGTATTTACCGAACCAGGAGAAATTGTGACGGTACGAATTCCATTGCTTCTCTCCTCTACTGATAAGGCTCGACCTAAAGCTGCTAAACCTGCTTTGCTGACGCTGTATGCACCCCAGTCAGGAAAAGCATTAGATGCTGCGATTGAAGCAACATTAATAATAGTTCCCGTACCGCGATCGCGCATTTGAGGCAGAACCCCCTGGACGCACTGAAAAACGCTAGTGAGGTTAAGGTCTAATACTTTTTGCCAATCTGCTAGGCTTGTCTCCTTTAGAGAATTGGTATAACCCATACCCGCATTGTTAACTAAAATATCAATTGGACCAAAAGAGCTACAGATATCAGCAATTTGCGCGGAGACGCGATCAACAAACGCTAGGTCTAAGGAATAGGCTTTTGCTTTAGTCGCAGTTTTTTGCTCTATTTCGAGAGCTAAAGCCTGAAGTTTAGCTTCAGAACGACTGACTAGTGCCACTTCAATTCCTGATTCAGCAAAGGCTAGAGCGGTAGCTTTGCCGATGCCACTACTTGCCCCGGTGACGATCGCGCGCAGTTTGTTTGAGGGTGGATTCATGATTTTTGACGATGATTTTCCCAAC
>JBCBEA010000396.1:0-4514 GCA_038529195.1 Cyanobacteria bacterium J06600_6 | reverse complement strand
GTTTCAATTGCAATCCCGACTTACAATGAAGTAGAAAATATTGAAGTAATAGTCAAAAACTTTCTGGCTTCTCACTATTCTAATCTGCTGGAAATTGTGGTGATTGATGGTAGAAGTACTGACGGCACTAAAGAAAGACTCAAGCGATTGGCTTACGCTTATCCCCGAGTCAAAATAGTCGAAAATCCCCAGCGCATCCAGTCGGCAGCCTTAAACTTAGGTTTAGAAGCTTCTAGAGGAGAGTTTTTTTTGCGTGCTGATGCTCATTGTGAATACGCTCCCGACTATATCGAGCAGTGTGTTGATGCTTTTAAAGAATCCCAGGCTTTAAACGTCGGTGGGTGCCAGCGCTTTGTGGCAAAAGAACCTTTTCAGGCAGCAATAGCGATCGCTTCTCGTAGTTTATTAGGCAATGGTGGGGCCAAGTACCGCGACCCAAACTACACTGGCTATGGTGATACCGTATATTTAGGCTGCTTTAGACGACGAGCTTTATTAGAATTAAACTCAGCGACGGGTCAAGAGGTTTTTGATACATCTCAAGTCACGAATCAAGATGCAGAATTAAATCAAAGACTACTCGATATCGACCCTAAGGCAATTTATATTAGCTCCAAAATCAAAGTTTGGTACTATCCACGCAAAACCTGGACATCTTTGTGGACTCAATACTTCAAGTATGGACGCGGACGCTACCTTACCAATACTAAACACCCAGAGCGATCGCATATTCGGGGAAAATTACCCTTTATCTTCTTTTCCAGCATCATTTTATTACTGATTCTCGATCTGTTTTTTCTGCAAACAAATCTCTATATGAAGGAAGTTTGTATTCTGGGAATATTAGCAGCATTTGCGGAAAGCCTGCGCATCAATTTAAGCCTGAGAAATAAGTTTACCAGAGAAATTTGGCGTGGCAATTCTACTAAAATCCCTTCTTTCCTCAGTCGTTGGTTTTACTGTGGCATTGTCATTCTGACGTTGCCAGTAGCTCATTTTTCAGGCTATGGATTTCAAGGAATTAAAGATCGTATTCTGGCTATTAGAGGCTGGTAATTATCACAAATAAGTTGAGTTAGACGGTAAAACTGTATCCTTGAACACCTAAGCGCAGGGCTGCAATCGACTATTGTACATAGTTCTTTTTAAGTTTAATCTTATAAAGTAACAAAATTTGGTTAAATATTCTAAGTTGCCATTTTGACGATTCGATCCAGATTAGATCGTTTAATTATGAATTTTATAGTAGGGAGTAAAACATGAAAGTTATCATTCTAGGGGGAGACGGATTTTGCGGTTGGCCGACCTCACTACATCTATCCAATCTCGACTTTGAAGTAATTATTGTCGATAATTTATCGCGACGCAACATAGATAATGAACTAGAAGTTAGCTCCCTAACGCCGATTGCGCCCATTGGACAAAGATTGTCTACCTGGAAAGGAATTACAGGGAAAGAAATTAAATTTTACAACATCGATATTGCTGAAGAGTATGATCGCCTACTTGCTTTAATCTCTACTGAAAAGCCAGATGCTATTGTTCACTTTGCCGAACAGCGAGCAGCACCCTACTCTATGAAGTCTTCTCGACACAAGCGTTATACGGTTAATAACAACCTTAATGCTACTAACAATTTACTCTGCGCAATTGTCGAATCAGGACTAGATATTCATTTAGTACACCTGGGTACGATGGGAGTCTATGGTTACGGTACGGCAGGAATGAAAATTCCCGAAGGTTACCTAGATGTGGAAGTTGTCACCGACACGGGCGATCGCATCCAGCAGGAAATTCTTTACCCAGCCAACCCTGGTAGCGTCTATCACATGACTAAAACCCAGGATCAGCTGTTTTTCTATTATTACAATAAAAACGACGGTATTCGCGTTACAGACCTTCACCAGGGGATTGTTTGGGGAACCAACACTCCTGAAACTTTGATGGACGAGAAGCTAGTCAACCGTTTTGACTACGATGGTGACTACGGTACGGTTTTAAATCGTTTCTTAATGCAGGCTGCGATTGGCTATCCGCTTACGGTTCACGGCACTGGGGGACAGACTAGAGCCTTTATTCATATTAAAGATACTGTCCGCTGTGTCCAGCTAGCGATCGAAAACCCTCCTCCCAAAGGCGATCGCGTAAGAATTCTCAATCAGATGACCGAAACTCATCGGGTAATCGACCTGGCAGAGATGATTTCTGGCATGACTAAATGTGAAATTGCCTACCTAGAGAATCCTCGTAACGAGGCGGTAGAAAACGAGCTATTTGTTAAAAACCAGCGCTTTATCGATCTGGGGTTAGAACCAACAACTCTAAGCCAGGGACTGCTTAAAGAAGTAACCGAAGTCGCCGACAAATATGCCCATCGTTGCGACAAGAGCAAAATCCCCTGTACTTCTCTCTGGATTCAGAAAAAAGAATCTGCATCCGCTAGTAACGGTGTAGAAGCGCCAGAGACTACCAAGGTTTAAGTAAGAAGTTAAAAGTAAAAAGTAAGAACTAAAGACAGACTTGATTAACTAGGCGGGCAAAATTGCTCGTCTTTTTAGTTTTAATTTACAAGTCGAGATCGCCATAAATAGCTGCTTTAAATCGAACAATGCTGAGTTTACAACTACAGGTATAAATGGCGCTGAAACTACTGAAAATATTAGCTAGTGAAGCTTATATTTCCTTATCCTTCAATCCTTATCCCTCAGTCCTCAATTTAGATCTCCTGGCTTTAATCCTAACCAGCGATCGCCTTCTAGCTGCACGATCATCATTTTGCAGGGTTGATCGCCTACCGTACCCGAAAGATGTCCGACAAGTCCTTTTTCATTAGCGATAGTATCTTGATCGCCACCGAAAGAGATTTCGCCGACACCCATCTCTACTCGTTTACCGTCCATTGTTTCCACAAACCACTTCCCTGTTAGAGGAATAATCCACTGTGGTTGAGGATTTTCGTGCCATTCTCCTACCCAACCTACGGGCAACTCCGCGAAGACAATTTTTGATTCGGCGGTCAATAGACGATTGTTCCACTGTGGCGCTGCATCACCACTCATACTTTCTTGCGCAAAATTAGTAAGCTCACACTGAGTTTGATGGCTAACCCCATTTTCATCTGTCCAAACGTGCCAGTAGCTTAATTTAGGTGAGGTTGAATTATCTTGCTGATTGTTAGCCATGAATAACACTTGTTGTTTGTAATTATTCTACTAACTACTAACTACTAACTAATTCGCCTGTCGCAGAGATTGTATAGCTGAGATCGCCACCTCTCCAACTATGGCAATTTCTTCGGGAGTATTAAAACGACCAATCCCAAACCGTAGGGAGGCATGAGCCAGCTTCTCATCTCGTCCTAAAGCAGTTAACACATGAGATGGTGCGGTAGATTCGGAAGAACATGCCGAACCTGAAGATACAGCAACTATAGACTGTAAAGCAAGTAGTAAAGCCGAGCCATTAACTCCTTCAACACTAATATTTAAGTTATTCGGCAGACTGCAATCAAAATCGCCATTTAAATGAATACCTTCTAAAGGTTTAAACATCGACCAAAGCTGCTGCTTAAGCTTTAACATTCTTGCTGCTTCATTTGGCATCATCTCCACGCCAATTTCTAAAGCCTTGGCAAAACCAACTATCTGGGGCGTATAGAGCGTACCCGATCGCCTGCCTCTTTCTTGCCCTCCGCCCTGAATCTGCGATGCTAACTGTACCCTCGGATCGCGACGGCGCACATATAGAGCACCAATTCCTTTTGGTCCATAGATCTTATGTGCGGTTAGAGACATCAGATCGATCTGCATGGCTTGCACGTCTAGCGGAATTTTGGCGATCGCCTGGGCTGCATCAGTATGAAACAAAATCCCGCGATCATGACAAAGTTTACCTATTTCCGCCAGGGGTTGCAGCACTCCAATTTCATTGTTAGCTGCCATAACTGACACTAAAACCGTATCCTCTCGCAGGGCATTTTCTAGTTTATCTAGATCTAAAATGCCGTTCGCCTGTACGGGTAAGTAAGTCACTTCAAAGCCCAAAGTTTCTAAGTAAGCACAGGGATCTAATACTGCCCGATGTTCGGTGGCGACGGTGACAATATGTTTCCCCTGGCTAAAATAGGCTTCGGCAACTCCTTTAATTGCTAGGTTATTCGCTTCTGTTGCTCCGCTAGTAAAAACAATTTCCTCAGGACTAGCATTTATAATACTGGCGATCGCTTCTCTCGCATTTTTGACCGCAGCACCAGCTTCCCAACCATAGACATGAGTATTAGTAGAGGGATTGCCAAAGCTCTCGGTAAAATAGGGCAGCATTGCGTCTAATACCCGCTTATCCGTTGGGGTAGTGGCATGAGCATCGAGATATATGGGGCGTTGGGGCATTTTTTGTAATTAGTTGATAGTTGATAGTTGATAGTTGATGGTTGGTTGTAATCCTAAATACAGTTCCAGAGAGCAAGAATAAATGTTTAATTTAGTATTAAAAAGTTTCTCTGACGATTGGTTTTG
>JBCBEA010000395.1:0-4519 GCA_038529195.1 Cyanobacteria bacterium J06600_6 | reverse complement strand
GAGGAGTTTTGCCATTCTCTACACTTTTTGTCCTGTACTTAGAGTGTAGCTATGGAATCTTAAAGATTATCAATGAAAAAATTGGCTGTAGCTATAGTTAGTCTGCTGTTATTAATTACTGCCTGTCAAACGGTTGAGGTTCGTTCGGATGCAGATAAGCAGCTGCAGATAGAGAGTCTGTATCGTCGGTATACTAAGGAGTTTCCTCATGTCAAAGGAATTGCCGTAACCGAGCTACAGGAGTTGCTAGATCGTAGAGTCAAGATTGTTTTAGTTGATGTGCGATCGCCTGCCGAAATTGCCGTATCTTATATTCCTGAAGCGATCGATGTGTCCGAATTCGAGGCTAATTTAGCACAGTATCAGGATGCAACCGTCATTGCCTACTGTACGATTGGCTATCGTAGCGGTTTATATGCCCAGAAGCTACAGCAGCAGGGAATAGAAGTTCTTAATCTTGAAGGAAGTTTACTAGCCTGGAGTCACGTTGATGGCAAGCTGACCAACGGTCGAACTAATGTTCGTAAAGTTCATGTTTTTGGTCGGCAATGGCAGCTTACCCCCAAGACTTATGAAGCGGTTTGGTAATTGGAAATATTGAATTGGGAACTATGTAAGTAACTCTCTTTTTTACTTCTTCTGTCATGTCTTTTAAACTCCAACGGCGTTATCTGCTGTTATTTGGGTTTGCAGTCTTAGGATTGTCACTCAGCTTGTTCCCCCATCCCAGTCGGCTTACTGCTGCACGGGCAGCTGTCCCTTCTGCATCACAAATTGTCGCCACTAAAACTGCTGGGGAATTTGAAATACAAGGCAAATATTTCTATTCAATTTCTCAGTTTGAACAGGCAGCAAATTCATGGCAGCAGGCGATCGCCATGTACGGTTCTCAAGACCTCTTGAGTCGAGCCAGAGTGATGAGTAACCTAGCGCTAGCTCAAAGCCAGTCGAACCAACTGGCAGAAGCAAATAGCAATATAATTGCCAGCCTTGAACTATTGAGAAATGATAGTAGCTTAGATCAACAGCAGCGAGTTCATGCCCTAGCACAGGTCTTAAACAACCAGGGAATTCTGCAGCTAGGTCAGGGAAAAAAAGAACAGGCGATCGCCACCTGGAAAGAAGCAAGAGAAAGTTATCGTCAAGTAGGAGATGAATTAGGGGTAATTAGAGCCTCGATTAATCAGGCTAGTGCTTTTAAACAGCTAGGACTATATCGGCGCGCGCTTAAAACTTTGACTCAGGTCGAAAGTTTACTCCAAGAACAGCCAGATTCTAACCTTAAGATTGCGGGATTACGAAGCTATGGCGATATTTTACGTCTAGTCGGGCAGATCAAAAAATCCCAGGAAGTTTTAAAGTCAAGTTTAACTATTGCCGAACATTTAGACTCAACATCGGACAAAGTCAAAATTCTTTTGGTCTTGGGCAATACCTACAAAGCCCACTATCCTCAACAAGCATTAGAATTTTATCAACAGGGATTAGAAATCTGTCAGCAGCAGGATAACTGTCTAAAAACCGATCTCCCTCTACAAATATATTTGAGCCAGCTAAATACTTCTCTGACGACTTCTAACTGGCAGCAGGGTAAAAGCTTTATCACCAAAATTGAGGCTGAGTTGAGCCGACTACCGGTTAACCGCGCGAATGTAGATCGTCGTATTAACTTCGCTCATAGTTTAGTCGAGCTATCCCATCATGCCAATCGCCAAAATCCTCAAAGAGTCAAAATTGCTGACAGCCAAAAGATCGAACAGTTTTTAGGCGAAACAATTCAGCAAGCCAAAAGCATCAACTATCCAAAGGCTCAGTCTTACAGCTTAGGTTTACGAGGACAGGTGAGAGAAGAGTTGCTGGACTGGAAAACAGCGCGACAAGATACCCGACAGGCTTTAATTCTCGCTCAAGGTATTAATGCTCCTGAAGTTAGCTACCTCTGGCAATGGCAGCTAGGTCGAATCAATCGGGCTGCAGGAGAGCGTTCCCAGGCAATCTCCCATTATTCTCAGGCTGTAGAGTTGCTCAAGTCTTTGAGCCGAGATTTAGTGGCGATCGATCCCGATGTGCAGTATTCCTTTCGTGATAGCGTCGAGCCCGTATACCGCGGACTAGTTAGTCTGCTATTAGAAACTGACGAAGGAGAAAACGTCAGTCAGGGAAATTTAGAGGGTGGTAGAGAGGTAATTGAATCTTTACAGCTTGCTGAACTCAATAACTTTTTTCGTGAAGCCTGCTTAGATGCTCAGGTGATAAATATCGATAACTTAGATCGCCAAGCAGCAGTAATTTATCCTATTATTTTAGACGATCGCCTGGAAGTAATTCTTAGTCTCCCAAATCAACCTCTCAAACACTACAGTACCC
Source organism: Cyanobacteria bacterium J06600_6 (assembly GCA_038529195.1). GTDB lineage: Bacteria > Cyanobacteriota > Cyanobacteriia > Cyanobacteriales > Xenococcaceae > Waterburya. The sequence continues at coordinate 2,152 of JBCBEA010000395.1, read as the reverse complement.
AGATTAAGCAGGGGGAATTAGAATCAGTGCTGAACAAATTTCGCCAAAGTATTGTCGTTCGGAGTCGACGTAACTTTTATCATCCTGCTCGCAAACTATATGATTTAGTCATTCGTCCCGCTCTTGACGATTTAACTAGAAGTCGGATTAAAACCCTTGTTTTTGTCCCTGACGGTGCGTTTCGGAATGTTCCTTTAAGCGCTCTTTATGATGGCAAGCATTTTCTTTTAGAAGATTATAGTATTGCTTTAACTCCTGGGCTACAGTTGCTCAATCCCCAACCTCTAGAACAGGGAAAATTAAGAACAATTGCTGCGGGTATTACCGAAAGTGTTGATGGTTTTGCTGGCTTAGATTATGTTGATTCTGAGCTATCTGAGATCGAATCAAGAGTTAATAGTCGCCTGCTAGTTAATCAAGACTTTACTAGCGAAGCTCTCAAAAAAGCAATCCAATTCTCTGATTATCCTATCGTTCACATAGCTACTCATGGACAGTTTAGTTCTGCACTAGAAAATACTTTCCTACTGGCTTGGGACGATCGCATTAATATCAATGAACTAAACAGCATCCTGCAAACCAGAAGCGATGAACGGGGCAATGCGATCGAGCTATTAGTACTGAGTGCCTGTGAGACAGCTACGGGAGATAGTCGTGCTGCATTAGGATTAGCGGGAATGGCGGTCAGGGCTGGGGCAAAAAGCACCCTGGCAACGCTTTGGTCGGTAAACGATCGCGCTACCTCTAAACTGATGAGTGATTTTTATCAAGAACTATCTGAAAAACGCTTACCAAAAGCTGAAGCAGTACGTCAGGCACAGTTAAAGCTGCTACACAATCGCTGGTACAAACATCCTTTCTATTGGGCTCCTTATATCTTGCTGGGTAATTGGCTTTAAATTTTACTTATCAGTTAACAGTTAACTGTTTGTTGAGATAACTTTTAGTATATTAATGCTCTAGTCTCAAGCCCTCGATTCTATTATTGTAAAATCGCTCCTGACAATCGCTGATAAAACCGAGAGCAACTCCTGATAGCTCCGATATTTGCGTGTAACTATACTTACATTCATTAGCGGAATTACGATCACAGCGAATAGAGAGATCGCCTTAGAAACCTCAATAGTAATTTATCTATGAACATAATTACTATAGGTGAATGTAATCTATAAAACTACGTAGTTTTACCAATATATTGGGGAACAATAATTACAACCAGTTTCTAATATATGTTGACCTTTTCCAGAAAAAGTCTTGCCAAAGTAATGATTCAGCAGCGATAGATATCAAAGAATTGCCTCAATCATTTTATTTGCCGATCGTCAATCACAAAAGCTGTAAACAAATAATCTTAGCCCGAATCAAATTATTTTCTAGCTTAGTTCATGAGAACAAACAACAATCAATCTAAATTCAAGCTTCTACAATACTTTTCTGCTAGTAGTGCAATCGCTTTTATTGTGACAATTATACTGCTGGGCTTGTTTTATCGCGATCGCTCGATAAACTCTCTTTTAACTTTAGGCAAAGACAACAACGTTGCTTTAACTCAATCATTTGCTAATACTCTCTGGCAAGAATTTGCACCTTTTTTGACCGATACACGATCTCTCAGCGATCTGGAATTAAAAAATCATCCCAAAACTGCTTTGCTGAATGATGCGGTAAGTAAGCAAATGCGAGGACTGTCGGTAGCCAAGGTTAAAATTTACGACCTTGAGGGTAGAACCGTATTTTCTACCGATCCCAGTCAAATCGGTCAAGACAAAAGCCAGTCTGGGGGTTTTATCGCCGCTAAATCGGGTAAAGTATCAACGCAACTCGACCACCGAGATAGCTTTGGTGCGATCACGGGAAATCTCGATCGGGTTAAAGTTCTCTCCAGTTATCTTCCAATTTACAATCGCGATAATTCTCAAATTCAAGGAGTATTCGAGCTTTATAACGATGTTACTCCTCTGGTTGAAAGCATTCAAAAAAATCAAATCAACATGGTTTTGGGAACTACAGTTCTTTTTTTCATGCTTTACTGGGGATTGTTTGCTGTTATCAAAAGAGCAGACTCAATTATTGACGAGCAAAAAACCGCTTTATTAAAATCCCAAAAAGAATACAAACAAAAGGCAGATGCAGAAGCACTAGCAGCCGAGCA
>JBCBEA010000394.1:0-4535 GCA_038529195.1 Cyanobacteria bacterium J06600_6 | reverse complement strand
TAGCGATTTCGCTCACTTACTTTCTTGAATTTTAAATTACCACATTTACTTTACCATCTAGAATGAAATAGCCCTGCACATTACGGACAAATTATGATATTAAGTAATCTCTAAAGCTACTAGCCCTGCAGAATTATGAATAAGAATAAAATAAGCGAAAATTCTTTGTCTGCATTAGCTCAAGAAATCATATCTTTGCATAATTGTTCAGCTTCTGTAGCTCGCTTTTGGTATACAGTAGAAAATTTCGAGATTGATATTCAAAATTTAGAAGCAAGAGTTGAAAGTATTCAGGAAGAAATAGAACATTTAATCGGCGAACAGCAAAAGCCTTGAGTCGCTGAATTAGAAAATCACACTCAGCAAGATTGATTATGTCATTGTTAAGTTATCTACTTTCCATTCTCGATTGATTCTGGCAAGGGTAAACTGCATCGGAATTTCTCGCCCCGATTTAAGAATTAAAGTCGCCTTCAAGGTTGAGTCATTTGCCGTTTGCATTTGAGGTATATCCAACCGAGTTTTATAGTATTGTTTGAATTTGTAAGTTTTAATTAGCTTCTGTAGCTGGGGTTTAGAAATCCGACTGCGAAAATTATCGGAAGTAGAGTTGTACGCCTCATCAATTTTATTTTCCGTAATTAGGTCGAAAAAGTTATTTATTTCGAGCGGAATCCCCTTCGTATTTCGCATCACGATGATGGCTGTACCCAGCCAAAGGATAACGGCAATCGCTATGATGGCAACAACGGCGATCGTAATGTATTTACTGTAGGGCTGTAAAACTTCCATTTTTTAGGTCTGACTAGTTGAATTACTGAATGTAGGTTAAATCTTAAAATATTCCCAATCAACTGCGATCGATGTCACAATCAGAACTTCATAAAAACTAGTTATTCCAGGTTTTGGGATACAAGCAAACTCGCATCCTTTATAACTATGCAACAAATATTAAGTATTTTGAGCTTGATTCCAGGTTATTTAGTTTTTCTAGCAATTTTTCTGGTAATTTTGCCGACTTTGGTAGCTATTCTGCTGCGTTTTTGTTTGCATCGACATTTAAAAAGTTTGGCAAGGAAAGCAAGAAGATTATTAGGAGGGGCGAAATCAGAGTCTACCCCCAAAATGGTTACCAAACTAGAACAAAGACTAGCAGACAGTAATTTAAATCCCGATCAGCTTAATACGGCTGCGGTAATTGAAGGGGCATATAGCCATGAAACTTTTTATTTTTTAGGGCTATCATTGAACTGCGATTTTATAGATAACTTTACTCGTATTCTGCCTAATTTATTACTTTCTTTTGGGCTTTTAGGAACATTTTTAGGGATTACCTTTAATCTTTCCAACTTAAGCCAAACGATTACGCAAATAGATATCAATGATGTTAGAAACCTAGTCGAAGAATTAAACCAACCTTTGCAGGGAATGGGAGTGGCTTTTACTACTAGTTTAGTAGCGATCGCCTGCAGTTCTTTACTAACTGTCTTGAATTTGTTTTGGAATACTAATGTTGTCAAATCTAGTTTGCTTAGTTCAATTGAAGACTATATTGATAACATTTTCTTACCTAGAATCCAGCCTGTTAGCTCCTTAGAATCAGCGATTGGTCAGTTTAGTCAGGACTTTGACGGCATGGTGCATAAACTGGGAGATGCGATCGAGGCTTCGATGAATAAAGCCTTTGTTAAAATCCAAAATAGCGCCGAAACCTTTGAACATGCAGCCAATACTTTAGATACCAGCAAATTCCCCGAACAGCTAGCCTCGGCGACTAATAATTTAGCGATCGCTCAAAATCAATTTTCACAATCTTCTTTAGTTTTACAAAAATCAACTCAATCTTTTGAACATAATTTAGTTTCGATGCAAAAGCTGACTAGGAAGTTTCTTGAACTAAATCAAAAGGTAAATAAGATCGAGCAGCAGTACGGTAGTCTGGTTAATCTCAATCAAGAGAAAAATATTATAGAACAGTCAGGTTTAAAAGAAATTCAGCAAGAGTTATCGAGATTGGTGAACCAGATAAATAGCAGATAGGTGAGTTGGTAAGAGGTAAAAGGTAAGAGGTAATAAAGCATATGTCTAAAAAGCGTAAGTTGCGCAGTTCCGAAGCAGTAGAAAGCCTAAATGTTTGGCCTTCTTTCACCGACTTGATGGCTAACGCATTTATGATTATTAGCCTGTTTCTCCTATTAGCCTTATTTAAATCTTTGTTTCTGAAATATGCTGCGGATCAAAGTGAGCAAAACTTAAGTGACACTGAAAGACAGGTGCGTCTACTGCAAAGAGAAATAGCGACTCTGGAAAATGAGCTAGGAGAAAGTACTTCTGATGTACGCCAGCTCAATAAAGCTTCTGCGGATCTAAGACAGCTTCTCCTTCGTAGTAACGAACGCAGCCAGAGTCGGGTAGATGTTTTACAGTCGGAAATCAGGCGTTTAAAATCTGCGCCTCCCGTAGTTGTGATCCAAGATTCGGGAGGATTTCAGTTTGATTCGGGTAGTGCTAGACTGCCAGACAATTTAAAAAGCTACATTACGATGGATTTGGTCGATCGCATTGAACGTATTAGTCAGCAGCGTAACCTCTATGTTGTGGAAATCATCGGACATACAGACGGACAGGTGAACTTTGGCGGGGGCAATCTCGATCAACAGCTAGAAGAAGTTGCTCAGGGTAAAAAGTCGGTTGAAAGTCTCAAACCAGGCTCCAATGCCGATTTAGGCTTAATGCGCGCCTTGGAAGTGGTTAAACAGCTACAGACAGTACAGGAACAAACAGGCAGACTAAAAGGAGTACAGTTTCGTCCCTATTCCGCAGCGCAGCTACAGCTACCGTCAGGAGAATTTGCCGATCCCAATCGTAACCCCGATGCCAATCGTCGCCGTATTGAAATTCGTTTCTCGCCTCTGGGTAAAGCCGAAACAGTGCAGTAATATTTTTAGGTAGTGGGTAGTAAGTAGTAGGTAGTAGTTAGTTGATTTTATTCAAAAATTTACTAGAGCAACTGTAGTACTGTCAGAGGAATTGAAATAACCGCCAAGACATGGACAATAAGTTATTAGCCGAATTTCAAGCAGCGTATCATAATCTAAGTTTTTTACCTCTACTCAAAAAGCAGGAGCTTAATCGCTTTGGCGTTGAATATGGCACTTCTGTAATTGAGGAGCTACAGCAACTAATTGAAGACAGTCAGAAACAAAACAGTAAGGTTATTTTAGCTGGACATCGAGGCTGCGGGAAATCGACTTTACTGGCTGAATTTAAACGAGAGTTAGATCCTCGCTATTTTGTCACTTTCTTTTCGATCTCCGATTTAATTGAAATGTCGGATATCAACCATATTAATATTTTATTTGCGATCGCCGTTAATTTAATGGCAGAGGCGGAAGCACAATCAATCAAAATCAAACCCGCGATTAAAGAACGTTTCTACAGTTGGTTTGCCGAACATACTCGCACCAGTATTGATGAATTCAAAGCGGAAGTTGAAACTGGCTTTAAATTTGATGTTTTTTTAGCCTGGATTAAAGGCGCATTGAAAACTAATTCAACGATTAGGGATGAAATTAAAACTAAGTTTGAACGGCGTATCTCTGATTTAGTTAGCAACATCGAGCAGATTTCTGCCGTAATTCAAGCTGAAAGCCAGAAGCCAATTTTAGTCATTATTGACGATCTAGATAAGGTTGATATTGCTCTAGCTCAAGATATTTTTCAGGCGCATATCAAAGCTCTGTTTCAGCCAAGTTTTAATATCGTCATGACTATTCCCATAGCTGCGCTGCGGGAAGTATCTTTAATGGCAACCTTGCAAACAGAAACCGAAGATCAGATCGTGCAAATGCCCGTAGCTAAACTTTATCAAAAGGGTGAAAGACAGCCAGAAGCGACACCCGATACTGAAGTACAGGCTAGGTTGGTAAATATTCTAGAAAGGCGTGTTCCTAGAAATCTATATGAGCCAGATGTATTAGATGCGATCGCCATTGAAAGCGGGGGAGTATTACGAGAATTAATTAGAATTACTAACGAATGCTGCCGTATTTGCTTGAGGTCAATTCGTCGCCAGCCAGAAAACCAAGATCTTAAAATAAATTCTCAGATTCTCGAACAGGCAATTATAAAACTCAGCCTGGATTTTGATAGTCGAATTGGTACGAGCGATTATGAGATCTTAAAAAATACCTACGAAAACTTCAAACCGGAAGATCCCAAAGCCCAGGAAATTTTAGATCTGCTTCACGGGCTATATATTCTCGAATATCGTAATGGCGAACTATGGTACGACGTTCACCCGATTGTAGTTAGACTTCTACGACAAAAAGGAATTATCTAGTTGTCGATTAAATTTAAAAGCAGATGGTGTTATCAATTGCTAACGATCCAGAAAATCTCGATAACTATGATGACCTGATAGTTTCAATTGAAGCCAATCGAGGTCAGTTAAACCTGCTGATTGCCGTCTGTGATAATCAAGAATTTCGCGATCGCCTAATCGAACAATACGAACAAGAACTAGAGCCAACCAT
>JBCBEA010000393.1:0-4543 GCA_038529195.1 Cyanobacteria bacterium J06600_6 | reverse complement strand
CCTTCATCTAATTCGGGAAATTCAAGCGAGTTTAACTGTTTGAGCAGAACTTCTTTGGGAATAGGGTGAAGGCGATCGCACTATTGTTGTGGACGAACAAGGAAACACTCTAGCCACTCACGGATTTTGTTAACTATTCCTCGGAGTTCGTATACAGAGGCGATCGTTAACCGTCACGGAGAAGATATACATTGTATGTACATAGAATATGCGTCAAAATTCGACAAATGACAATTCAAAGGTTGGAAATTAGAGGTAATTTTGAGTCAGGAAATGAAAACTTCAGGGGTAATTTTGACTGACCAAATAAGAGTACTAGATTGGCAAGAGCGAGGTGCGAAATTTGTTGAAAAAGCAACTTCAGAAGTTTTAGAAGAAGCATTAGCCAAAATATCCGTACTAGTTACATAGTTAGAAGAATTTAGTTCGTTAGTTTTTTCCTTTTCATTTCATCTAAACAAACAGGATAGTTTTCAACCGCGTATTGCGATCGCTTCGAACCAATCAAATTTATCGATCCGTGGTGGGCATTGGCAAAGCGTGTCTCAGTGTTTCAATTTGCTCCGTTGCCTACCATAAGGTCTATTCCTTTCCTTATTCCTCATCCTTTATCCTTCATCCCTTCAACTCACTCTCCCACGCCTGCAAAATCTACTAGCAAAGATAGTTTTTGCCGTAACGTATCTAATCCTAAGCGATCGCCTGCGGAGATAAACAATGCCAAAGGATACTCCTCTTTCGCTTCTTGGAGGGTATCGCTACCTACCTTATCTAGCTTATTGAACACCAATAATATTGGACCTGGAGCGATCGGCATTTCTCCAAGAATTTCCATCACAGAATGGATCTGATTTTTCCAGGTCGGGTGGGAAAGATCGACGACGTGTAATAGAGCATCGGCTTCGGTAACTTCTTCTAAGGTGGCGCGGAAGGCATCTACTAGGGGAGGAGGAAGCTGCTGAATAAAGCCCACCGTATCGGTTAAGAGCATGTTCTGTAATTCCCCCGTGTCCGCATCGGGTATGGCTAGACGGCGGGTAGTTGGATCGAGGGTGGCAAATAGCTGATTGGCGACGTATACCTCAGAATTAGTCAGGGCGTTAATTAGAGTTGACTTGCCTGCGTTGGTATAGCCGACGATCGCCACACTAGGAACATCTTGTTTTTGACGCTGTTTCCGCATGCGCGATCGCTGTGCCTGTAATTCTGTTACTTCCCGCTGTAAACGGGCAATTCTTTTTTGAATGCTCCTTCTTTCGGTTTCTAGCTTGGTTTCCCCAGGTCCTCGCGTACCGATCCCACCACCGAGACGAGACATCGCCTGTCCTCTACCGACAAGGCGTGGCAGCATATATTCTAGCTGAGCTAATTCTACCTGTAGCTTACCCGCACGGGACTGGGCGCGTTGGGCAAAGATATCGAGAATAATTTCGGTGCGATCGACGACACGAATGCCAAACTGACTCTCAAGATTGCGAATTTGGGCAGGAGACAAAGAGCGATCAAATGCCACGAGGGTTGCCCCTAATGTCTGCACTCGTAGAGCAATTTCCTGTACCTTACCTTCTCCGACTAGAGTACGGGGGTGGGGACGCGATCGCTTTTGACGAATAGTTTCGACAACTTTGCCCCCTGCTGTATCAACTAAACCCATTAGCTCATTCAGGCGATCTTCAAATTCTTGCTCGGAGGTCTTGTCAACTCGCAAACCAACCAAAACAACCAAGTCGCGATCGCTATCTACCTGTTGAGCAATATATTCTCGTTCAAATTCTGCCTCTAAACCTTCGACTAAATCTAGAAAGTCCTGACTGGTTAAAGCTTCTAGAGTCATGGCTTCCGAGACAGACCAATACTGCTGTTCTCCTGCGACAGTTTCCGACTGAGGTAATAAATGGGCAACATAGGTATCTTTAACGTAACCAGTCGCTCCTCCACCTCTTTTTAACTTTCCCGTCCCCGTTAGGGTAATCAGGGCTAAAGTATCTAATCTCTGGCGCACCATCGCTGTCAGACTAGATTCTTTTGGTGCTTCGGGCTTGAGCTTGGTTGAAATACAGCGAATCCCTGACAGACGTTTGGCACCGTAGCGAGGTAACTCTAGGGGAGGAATCTGAGTTTGCAGCGCGCTACCAACACCAACCCTAACTACCTGTCCGCGACGATTAATATAGGTGCAGACAGGCTGATTAATATCTGTACTGATAGCTGCCAGTTTTTGGGCAAATTCTGGGGTGACGATGATATCCCCAGGTAATTTTTGATGATAAAGTTTTTTAAGCTGTTTAAGCTGACTTGATTTTAATCCCTTATATTTACCGTATATAGTGTCGATAGACGTAGCCCCGAAATCAGTAAAAGTATTTGTTTATTTAAAAATAATTTTAGCGATTCTAGAGATTTTTTGGCTTCACATCGCCATCCTAGGTCACAACTTGTAACTTATACAGCATTCTTTTTCTTTAGTTATGGTAAAAATTGTCAGTCGTAAATCATTGGGAACACAAAAGGTCTATGACATTGGGCTAGCTCAAGACCATAATTTTTTGCTCGCCAACGGCACGGTGGCATCGAACTGCTTTAATAAATCTCATTCAACCGCCTACGCCTACGTTACCTATCAGACTGCTTACCTCAAGGCTAACTACCCTGTCGAGTATATGTCTGCCCTACTAACGGCTAGTAGTGGGATTCAGGAGAAAGTTGATCGCTATCGGGAAAATGCTCAAAAGATGGGCATCATCATTATGCCTCCCGATCTGAATCAGTCTGTAGAAGATTTTACGCCTTTAGATGATAACCATATCCTGTTTGGACTCTCGGCAGTCAAGAATTTGGGACAGGGGGCAATTGAAAATATTTTGACCGCCAGAAATGCTGATGGCGAGTTTAAATCTCTGGCTGATTTTTGTGAAAGAGTCGAACTACGTACCGTAAATCGTCGAGCTTTAGAAACTTTGATATATTGCGGGGCTTTTGATTTAATTCAGCCCAACCGCAGACAGTTAATTAATGATATTGACGTAGTTATTTCCTGGGCAAACCAGCGCAGCAAAGAGAAAGCCAGTGGTCAGCTAAATCTGTTCGATATGATGAACGGCGTGACAGCGTCAGATCAGTCAGAAGTTGTTTTTGAGCAAGCTCCTAGCACTCCTAAAGTAGAGGACTATCCTATGCAGGAGAAGCTGCGCTTGGAAAAAGAATATATCGGCTTTTATATTAGCGATCATCCCCTCAAAGCTATTAATCAGGCTGCTCAAATTTTATCGCCCATCAGCTTAAATATGCTGTCTGAGCAAAAGTCCAAGCAAAAAGTAAGCGCTGTCGTTATGCTCAACTCGGTTCGGAAAATTATTACGAAAAAAGGCGATCCGATGGCTTTTGTACAGATGGAAGATATTACGGGAGAGGCAGAAGGAACTATTTTCCCCAGTACTTATCCCGATCTAGAGCCACTGTTGGAGGAAGGCAAACAGTTAATTGTTTGGGGCAAGGCGCAAAAACGCAACGAGAAATATCAGCTAATTATTGATGATGCCACAGCTGTAGAGCAGGTGAAAATGCTGATGTTGGAAATTACTCCCGAACAGGCTCTAGACCCAGGAAAAAGTAATAGTTTAAAAAGCATTTTAAGGCAGCAAAGTAATGAGCCAAGCAAGTTTAGAATTCCCGTGATTGCTGCTGTAGGAAAAGGCAGGCAAAGGCAGTTTATTCGCTTTGGATCAGACTTCTGGGTACAGGATGAAGAACGGGCGATCGCCTCTTTAAATAATGCTGGTTTTGTAGCTCACTGCGAGTCGCTATTATCCAGCTAAATATATTTTTTTATCTATGATTCCATATATTTACTGATGACAATTTGAGCAGTAGATGGCTTGCTTTAAATGGGTTCAACAGCATTGCTGTTAATTTTTTTTAGATTAGAATGAAGAAGATTATTTATGCCGATTTATTTTTATTTATTGGCTCATTTTTCACTCGCGATCTTATTGAGGCTAAAATGCGAATTTTGCCTATCAGCAATCTAAAGAAGTATCAAACCTGCTTTATATCGCTCTGGTCTCTAATTAACACTTGCTACATAATTACCAATCGTTCTCATGTCTGACAAGAAATCCAAGTTAACTCTAGTTAAGTTAAACAAAGCAGATCTGGCAAAAGGAAGACATGTATTGATTGTGGAATCGCCAGAGTCTAGGAGAGCTGTTTCTCTAAATGTCAACGTTTTTTCAATTGGTCGTCATCCTCACAATGACCTAGTTATCAGCGATCAGTTGGCTTCGCGCCACCATGCAACCGTTGCCTGGATGAGATATTGCGAAGGGATTGACAAAACCGACTATTCTTACTGGATTATTGATGGTAAAGGTAAACGTAAAAGAAGCCGTAACGGCATCTACCTCAACGGCAAAAAGAAATCTCTTCACCGCTTAAGTTCTGGTGATATTGTCAAAATTGGTGACAACATTAAAATTACTTATAATTATATTACCTACAGCACCGATAGTAGTCAGTTTTTAAATTATTGTAGTGGTTCTAGACC
>JBCBEA010000392.1:0-4547 GCA_038529195.1 Cyanobacteria bacterium J06600_6 | reverse complement strand
GTGGCGATGGTGCTGTCAGTGGCAATTGTCCAATCAAAACTCTATCATCAGCTGGAACAGGCAAATCATGAGCTACAGCAACTCTCTATTATTGATGGTTTGACCCAGATTCCCAATCGTCGTAAATTTGATCGCTATATTGCTGCGGAATGGGTGAGACTATCGAGAGAAAAAAGTCCTTTGTCGCTAATTTTATGTGATATCGATCACTTTAAAGGCTATAACGATACCTATGGTCATCCTGCAGGCGATCGCTGTTTAAAACAGGTTGCTCAGGCGATCAATAAAGTAGTCAAACGTCCTTCTGATTTAGTGGCTCGTTATGGTGGAGAAGAATTTGTCTTAGTTTTGCCTCAAACCCCGATAGAGGGCGCAAAATACCTAGCCCAACAAATTCGCCGACAGGTACAGTCTCTCAAAATTCCTCATCTTAGCTCCAGCGTCGATCTTTATGTGACAATTTCTCTGGGAATATCCTGCTGTGTTCCTAATCCTGACTATGAGTTTGAAGTGTTAGTTGCAGCAGCCGATCAGGGTTTATATCAGGCGAAAGCTGAAGGGCGTAATCGAGCGGTAGAATGTAAAATTGAGCTATAAGCAACAACTCATGTCTACTGGATATACTCTACCCGTTTTTGCCTGCGCTAGTGCGATCGCTGCCCTCCGTCACCTCCAGCAAAAACCAGCTGCAGATAAAGTTACGGTTGATTTGATTAAGCCTGCTCAGACAGTAGAGATCGCGATCGAGCAGGTAGCAGAGATCGATGATGATTGTGCGATCGCAATTACCCGCAGCGATCCTGGAGATCATTTAGATTTAACCCGTAATACTCCTGTCTGGGCAAAGGTAAGTTGGCAAGCAGAAGCGAAAACCCAAGTTACTCTGGTTGGTGGCGCAGGCATTGGCAAACAGCAGTCTCAGCAAAACCAGGCAGCTATTTATCGCTACGCACAGGAATTAATTGAGGCTAATCTTCAGGCTTTACTCAAGCCAGAGCAAAATATCCTCGTTACAGTCATATTGCCAGAAGGAGAAAGATTAGCTAAACGCACTTCCAATGAGGCTTTTGGTGTTGTAGAAGGGCTTTCTTTGTTAGGAACAACGGGTATTGTCCAACCTCTAACTGCACCAGATCAGTTGAGCGTCTACCAGTCAGAAATTCGGACAAAGGCTAGGCAATCTAAGACTTTAGTGTTTTGTATCGGTGAGAACGGTATCGATTTAGCGCAAAAATCGGGCATCGATCCAGCCAGAATTATTAAAACTGCCAACTGGCTTGGTTCAATGTTGGTGACGGCTGCCACAGCGGGAGTCGAATCTATTCTGCTGTATGGCTATCATGGCAAGCTAATCAAGCTGGCTGGAGGAATTTTTCATACTCATAACCATCTCGCTGACGGTCGGCTAGAAATTATGACCGCCTATTGCGCCAAACTAGGATTACCCACGGAGAAAGTTCGGCAGATTTTTGACTGTGCCACCACAGAATCAGCACTTAACTTATTGCGGGAATTTAGTTTTGCTGAATCGAATAATTTAGATTGGGTTGAACTTGTGTATCAAGAATTAACGATGGCGATTGATACCAAATCTCAAAACTATATCCGTAAATATACTGAAAGAAAACTTTGTGTCGGTTCAGTTCTTTTTGACCGTCAAAGAAACACGATTCAAAGAAGTAATAATGCTCTTCTTTTACTACCTGAATTATGTTAGTCTATGAGAATATTTATAGCACTTTTTCGGATAGAAAACACCACGCTAGCATCATAACTCTCCAAATACAAAGTTGGTATCAAAAACTCAAGTTTCTTTACACTTTGTTACCTAAATACATACCCCGACTTCCTAGAGTATAGTGACTATTCAAACTAAATCAATATCTTCCCCTAGAAACGAGACTTCGGCTTCTGATTCCTTTCTCGATCGCATTAATCGCCAAAAGATTATTATTATCGATTTTGGTTCTCAGTACTCAGAGTTAATTGCCCGTAGAATTCGAGAAACGCAGGTATATTCGGAAGTTTTGTCCTATAGAACTAGTGCCGAAGAGTTACGGAAGATTCATCCTCACGGCATTATTCTTTCTGGTGGTCCTAGTTCTGTATATGACGATCATGCTCCCAAGTGTGACCCAGAAATTTGGAATTTGGGTATTCCAATTTTAGGAGTTTGCTATGGCATGCAGCTAATGGTAAAAGAGCTGGGTGGAACAGTAGAGCCAGTTAAGTTAGGAGAATACGGTAAAGCAAGTCTATTAATCGACGATCCAACAGATTTGCTAACTAATGTTGAAGATGGCTCGACTATGTGGATGAGTCATGGAGACTCCTGCACAAAACTACCCCAGGGATTTTCCATACTCGCTCATACCAACAATACTCCTTGTGCAGCTATTTCTAACCCTCAACAAAAACTGTTTGGGGTACAGTTTCATCCTGAGGTAGTTCATTCAGAAGGTGGAAACGCTCTAATTCGTAACTTTGTATATCATGTTTGCAAATGCGAACCAACCTGGACAACAGAAGCTTTTGTAGACGAGTCGATTCGCGATATTCGAGCAAAAGTTGGTGACAAAAGAGTGTTGCTAGCTCTTTCTGGGGGGGTTGATTCCTCAACTCTTGCTTTTCTGCTACATCGAGCAATTGGCGATCAGTTAACCTGCATGTTTATCGATCAGGGATTCATGCGCAAGGGTGAACCAGAAAGACTGGTAGAAATATTTAAGAACAAGTTTCATATTCCCGTTGAATATGTCATGGCACGCGATCGCTTTTTAAAACAGGTAGAGGGCATTACCGATCCCGAACTTAAACGTCGTCGCATCGGACATGAATTTATTCAGGTATTTGAATCAGAGTCGAAGAAGCTGGGTCCTTTTGATTATCTAGCCCAGGGTACTCTTTATCCTGACGTAATTGAGTCTGCTGATACAAACGTCGATCCCAAAACGGGAGAACGGGTAGCAGTTAAAATTAAAAGTCATCATAACGTTGGTGGTTTACCAAAGGATCTACGTTTTAAGCTAGTCGAACCCCTACGAAAACTATTTAAAGACGAGGTGCGTAATGTTGCTCGGGCAATTGGACTCCCTGAAGAAATTGTCCGTCGCCATCCTTTCCCCGGTCCTGGTTTAGCAATTCGGATTGTGGGTGAGGTAACCGCAGAAAGATTAAATATTTTGCGGGATGCCGACTTTATTGTTCGTGATGAAATTAGTAAACAAGGCGTCTATCACGATTACTGGCAGGCATTTGCGGTGCTGCTGCCGATCCGCAGTGTGGGAGTAATGGGCGACAAGCGTACCTATGCTCATCCGATTGTCCTCCGCTTTATTACTAGTGAAGATGGTATGACGGCAGACTGGGCGAGAGTTCCTTATGACATGCTAGAAACAATTTCTAATCGCATTGTGAATGAAGTTAAAGGTGTCAACAGAGTGGTCTATGACGTGACCTCCAAACCTCCTGGCACAATTGAGTGGGAATAAAATTTAAGGGATAAGTAAAGAAGGATGAAGGATGAGGAAGAAGACATCTTTTATCCTTTTTCTTGTTTCTACTGCTTATTTATGTTGTGGATCCCATAGAAGCGTTTCCAGAATTCATCTCGCGCCCAGGTAGGCAGAATTGTATTCATGAAAAAAATGGTAGTTTTTCCTCCTGTAGCCAGTACGTAGCGAGGCTTAAGCTTGGGTTTAGCAATAATTCGGGCGATCGCCCTGGCGGTTTTTGACGCACTCCAGCCTAATAGATCTAGCTGTTCCTCGATCGCTTTGATATTTTTGAACACGGGTGCATAGGGAGTTTGTTCGTAGTTAGGAATAGTCTTGAGTACTTCTTGCCAAGCTACGCGAAAGAAATCGGTGACGACTGGTCCTGGCTCGACTACGCTTACCTGAACTCCAAAGGTATTTAATTCCATACGCATCACGTCGCTTAAGGCTTCGAGGGCAAACTTAGAACAGCTATACATACCTGCGGTGGGAAAAGGAATTTTACCGCCGAGGGAACTAACGTTGATGATTTTACCACTGCCTCGCGATCGCATTTGAGGCATTAAAATTTGACTGAGAACTAAAGGTGCATGAAAGTTTACCGCCATTTGAGTTTGGGCTGCTGCGGGGGGAATCAATTCTATGGGTCCCATCTGACCGTAGCCTGCATTATTAACTAACACGTCAATCTGTTTAAAATGCGCGATCGCTCGCTCTCCCAAAGACTGCACCTGCTCCGTGTAGGATAAATCTGTTGGGATAACTAGCACCTCTGCCTGATGTTGGCGACAGCGGTTGGCAACGGCTTCTAATAAGGATTGGTTGCGCGAGGCTAAAACGAGTTTAATGCCTGAATGTTGCTGGGCTAATACTTCCGCTAAAGCAGCACCGATACCCTGAGAGGCACCCGTGATTAAAACAACCTGTTCGGCAAGAGATTTTGTCATTGTGTTATTTTCTCACGCTCGCACTAATTAAACCTGGAGCCTGTAATCTACATAGTTTCTAGTCAAGTTCGGATTGTAACAGGGATCGCGATCGCAAATATCC
>JBCBEA010000391.1:0-4551 GCA_038529195.1 Cyanobacteria bacterium J06600_6 | reverse complement strand
GATTGGTTTGAGTAATAGTTACGTTAGCTGAATCATCGTGAGGATATTCTACCTGCACTTCTTCCTGTTCTGATTCGACGATTTCGACTAAACCTAGTGCGGATAGAGCGATCTCCTTAATGTCAGTACCAATAGAAGCGGGTTTGATAACGATGTTTTCTTTTGCTAGAGGTTGACTCGTCTGTATCTGATTTGTCCAGTATTTTGCGATCGCCAGCGAACGATAATTATCTCGTTGAGAGGGAGATATTTGGGTTGCTTCGGCTGACCAGAGGTCAATTTGGGAGTTGCCGTCAATTTTATTTTGGACTCTGGCAAATATCTCGGTTTGAGGATTAAAAGCCAGTATGCCTGTTCTTTGACTGCGAGGCAGTTTCATGACGTTGATCAGGGGTAATCCTGTCTGTAAATTGGTCATGGTTGAGGAGTGAAAATTCCCTGCAATTAGCTGACTGTTTGCACTCAAGCTAAAGATCCCGTCGTCGCTCTGGAGATTATTGGTACGGCGATCTCTTGTTCCCTGCTGCCAGTTCCAAACGTTGATTTTGCCGTCGTAGCTGCTGCTCACCAAACGATCGCCATCGGCAGTAAATCGAAGTTGGGCAATATCATTAGCATGACCATCTAAAGTGCTTAATAGCTTGGGCGTATCAGAATCTATTTGCCAGAGCTGAATCTGATTACTTCTTTCTCCCTGTTGCCCAGCGGAAACGTTAGCATCTACCGTTGCCATAACCTTACCATCGGGGCTTAAGGCGATCGCTTCCACCGCGTATTCAGTATCAAAACTAAATAGCTTTTCTCCTGTCGGGAAACTCCAGGCGGTAACACCGAAACCGCAAGCACCGTAGATCATCTCTCCAATTGGATCGAAGGCAATTTGACGACAGCCATCCGCATCCGCAATTTTAAGCTTCACTTTTCCTGTACTTAGATCTCGCACGACAATCGACTGATCGGGAGACAGCAATCCCTGACTCCAGGTAGCAGAAGCTAAATATTGACTATCGGGACTGAAGGCGATCGCCGTGGGTGCAATTTCCAGTTTTATTTCGCTAGCATAATGTCCTGGTAAAACTCGCTGAATCTCTCCAGTCTCCACGTTCCAAATGCTAATCTGACTCGCACCGACACTAGCAAGTAATTTGCCATTGGGACTAAATTCAATAGCGTTAATCTCTGTTGCTGATGCCAGACTGTGAGTTAAAACTGCACCTTCCCATTCAGAAGTTAACCGCTGGCGGAGATTACCCAGAGAATCTGTCTGACTTTGAGCTTTGATGCCTGACTGTAAACTTAGGGCGATGGAGATCGCCGTCAAATACTTTAAAGATAATTTGATGCTCAAACTTCTATCTCCTGCTCTGACACGTTAGCTAATCCTTGAGGGCTGACTTCTGCATTCTTCTGACGTAAACAATATAGAACTAGTAGACAGAATAAACCAGTTCCCGTAACGTATTTAATCGGATTAGGAACAATGGGGCTGGGGGAAAAGAAGCCCTCTATTGCCCCAGCAATAATTAGCATTGGAATAATCCCAAACAATAGCTGTGCTGCCCTGTTGCTGTTGCGTTTTAGCGCCTCAATTCGGGTATATTGACCAGGAAAGACTATTCCTTGACCAATTAATAATCCTGCACCGCCAGAAAGGAAAATTGCAGGCAGTTCTAAAGATCCGTGGGGAAATACAAACGCCCAAAAAGGATAAGCCAAACCATTTTTACCTACCAAAGTGGCGATCGCACCAATATGAAAACCGTTATTTACCAGAATAAAGATTGTACCCAAGCCTGCGGTAATCCCCCCGGCGATCGCCTTAAAGCAAACCTTGAGATTGTTAACCGTAATCCAGCCTGAAGCTAAAGGTTCGAAGCCGATAATCGAACCCATCCAAAGTTCGCCTTTTTCTTCTACTAATTCAATAATGCCGTGGGGAACTGTAATATCAATAAATGTTGGATCGCGCCATCCATACCACCAGGCAATAATTCCCGCTAGTAAGAATAAGCCTGTGGCGATCGCAATATAAGCCCAGGTTTCCTGTACTACCTGCGGAAAACCCCAAAGATAAAATTCCTTAACCTGCTGCCATTCCTGACGCTGAGAACCCTGATAAATTTGGTTGTAACCCCGCGCCGTCAGCTTTTGTAAATCTTGGGTGATAATTTTGCCGACTTTATTTGTTCTCGCCCTAGCCAAATCTGCCGAAACAGAGCGATAAAGACTGGCTAAATCTTTAATTTGAGTCGCAGAAAGAGCTTTAATACCTTGCTTTTCTGCCTGCTGTAGTAACCCGTCCAAACGTTTCCAGTTTGGTTCTCGTCTGGCAATCCAACGTTGAACATTCATGTTTTGTTAGCTCTAAGCTTTAGGCTCTAAGCTCTAAGTTTTAAAATTTGAGCTTTCAGCCTGGTAAATGTAGGTTAGTTATAGCTCATCAGCGTCATATTTGTCCTAAGACAGCTAGTTCAATAGATTGCATAAGCAAGCAAATTAACTTTTACCTCCTACCTCCTACCTCTTACCTAAGTTCGATAGATTAGCATGCAAAGTCAGTTAAGTAAGTTCATTTGAACCATAAAGACGATAAGATAAACAGCGAAGCTTATAGCTGACAGCTTTTCAATCATTCTCTTACTCATGTCTGACTTAATACTCTTTTGGCATCGTCGCGATTTAAGAATCTCTGATAATTTAGGCTTGAGCGCAGCAGCAAAACAGGCTGGCAAGGTAGTTGGTTTCTTCTGTTTGGATCCAAGCATTCTTGGTGGGGATGATATTGCTCCCGCGCGAGTTACCTACATGATCGGCTGTTTGCAGGAGTTACAGCAGAGTTATGAGCAGCTTGGCAGTCAGCTATTAATTTTGCAAGATGAGCCAGCCAAAGCGATTCCCCAGCTTGCCGAGGCGTTAAAAGCCAAGTCTGTGTTCTGGAATTTAGATGTCGAACCCTATGCCAAAGAGCGCGATCGCGCCGTTAAAGAAGCTCTATCCGCACAGGAGATCGAGGTCAAGAATTTTTGGGATCAGCTACTACATGCCCCAGGAGATATTCTAACTAAGTCTTCTGATTCGCCTTATAAGGTTTATACTCCCTTCTGGCGTAGCTGGAATAACACCGTCAAAGATGACCCCTCCCCGAAAATTGAGCAGTTATCTGGACTATCTGAAGCCGAGCAAAAAGCAGCTAAAAAAGCAGGGGCGATCGCTCTACCCTCTGCCCAAGATTTGGGGTATGAATGGGACACCCCCTTGTTGTTAGAACCTGGGGAAACCGCAGCCAAAGATAAACTAGACGCATTTTGCGATCGCGAGATTTATTGTTATGACGAGGAACGCAACTATCCTGATGTAAATGGTACATCTTTACTAAGTGCTGCCCTGAAGTTTGGAGCGATCGGAATTCGTACTGTCTGGCAGGCAACGGTAGAGGTAGCCAAAAATTGCCGAAGTGATGAGGCTAAGGCAGGAGTTATAACCTGGCAAAAAGAGCTTGCCTGGCGCGAATTTTATCAGCACTGCATGTTTTTCTTTCCTGAACTAGCACAGGGAGCATATCGCGACGAATTTAAAGACTTTCCGTGGGAAAATGACGAGACTAAGTTTCAGGCTTGGTGCGAAGGCAAAACAGGCTACCCCATTGTCGATGCAGCAATGCGCCAGCTAAATGAAACAGGCTGGATGCACAATCGCTGTCGGATGATCGTTGCTAGTTTTCTCACTAAAGACTTAATTATCGACTGGCGCTGGGGTGAAAAATATTTTATGCAAAAGCTTTTCGATGGCGACTTATCCGCTAATAATGGTGGCTGGCAGTGGAGCGCATCGAGTGGAATGGACCCCAAACCTCTGCGTATTTTTAATCCTGCTTCTCAAGCTGCAAAATTTGACCAAGATGGAGAGTATATTCGCCAGTGGGTAACCGAAATAAGCTCTTTGGATACTCAATATCTAGTGACAGGTAAGATTCCCCCTCTAGAAAGAGCAGGTACAGATTATCCCGAACCGATTGTGGACCATAAAGTACAGCAGCGAAAATTCAAGGCTTTATATAAGCAGCAGAAAGGTTAATTGTGGGATTTTCCCTAGCCATATGCTCTAAGCCATAAGCTTTAAGCCTACTTCTACTGTTTGCCATTATCCAAGCATCTATATTAAGCCTTAATTCTAGGATCTTTGAGTCCTGTAACTTTACATCAAAATATTCTTCTGCTCAGATACAGACTAGCTTTGGGAACAATAAGCTTGATGCTAATTTGTTTTATTGCTAGCAATGCGGAAGTTTTTCACCTCGTTTATCAGCGGAATTATCGCGATCTTTTTTTTACATAGTACCCAATACTTTTGGATGATGCTGGGATTGCCTAGTTTTTTGGCAGCTGCGATCGCCTGGATTTTAGTACTAGAAATAATCACTAAATTGATGCTGCTCAAAGCTGTTCCGCCGTTTGTGGTCAATCAAACTAGTTTGGAAGCACATAGCCATTTAGTGATTATTTCTAGTACTAAAATCCAGGCGATCGCAGCTGCCAAAAAACTAGGCAATCC
>JBCBEA010000390.1:0-4554 GCA_038529195.1 Cyanobacteria bacterium J06600_6 | reverse complement strand
GGATGCCTCAGCGATCACAATGCCATTGTTGGGCTTCAATATCGGTATTGAGTTGGGGCAAATTCTGGTGGTGTTTATTATCGTTGGTATAGGGTATTTATTCCTAAATATATTCGGCGTAAAACACCGCGACTGGAACGTTTTCATATCAGGAGCTGCTGCTGGTGTATCACTAATTTTTATCCTGGAGAATAAAATCTGGTAAGGGGATTTTATCATTTATAGAATTTCAACTATGTACTTTTACAGGCTTATCAAACTTACCTCCTATTTTCATGAGGTTGTTAATATCCAGCGTGTTCAAAAGTAAGATGTATAGGAATTATGACACCGTTTAAGGCAGTAATTAGTAGTACGTTTGAAGATCTTAAGGAATTAAGGAAGGATGTAATGGATGCTTGTCTGAGGCAGGGTGTATTCCCGTTAATGATGGAGCATCTACCTGCTAGCGAGCTGGATGCTGTTGCCGAGTCCATTGCTTTAGTAAATCAGGCTGATATCTACGTAGGAGTCATTGGGAATAAGTATGGTTTTATACCTGATGGTTATAATATTTCGATAACTGAAATTGAATATAATCAAGCCCAAAAAAACGGACTGCCTTGTTTGATTTTTATCAAGAGACGAAGGTTAACTGAAGGTATAAAAGATCTAACCAGTCTTCAAAGATTCGTTGAAACATTAGAGAAAAAGCACGTCGTTCAATTCTACGAGTCAATAGAAGAGATTAGATATCTAATCATAAATAGTCTCGCCAAGTTTAGGCAGGTCGATTATTCAAGCTTTCATAATATAGCTAAGATACCTCCTCCCCCTAATCCATTTATAGCTCATCCCTACATACTACTGAGGACGGAGGATATTGTTGGTAGAAAATATGAATTACAATTACTTGATAATTGGGTTAGTAAGAATAACCTTACTGATAATGCTACTATGTTTTGTTTTGTAGCAATCGGAGGGATGGGGAAGAGTTGTATTACTTGGAAGTGGTTTGTGGAGGAAAAATTCTCGGGGAATAGAGAATTCAAAGGGAAGATTTGGTGGTCATTTTATGAGAGTGATGCGACTTTTGAAAATTTCATTATCCGGACATTAGCATATATCAAGAGAGCAAGCCCGGAAGCGGTAGCCTCAATGACCGTTTCAGAAAGAGAGGAGGAGTTAATCTATTACCTAAATAATACCCCGTTCCTAATTTGTCTTGATGGACTAGAACGAATTTTAATCGCTTATGCACAATTAGATGCAGCAAAAAAAAGCGAGGATGAATTAGATGCCCTAACATCCAATAAGCTGAGCAATTTAGATAATCCAAGCGAAAAAAATATACGGTATAAGTACTATCTGAGGAAGGCTATTAATCCAAGGATTGGTGTTTTCCTGAAAAGACTTTCACAGGTAGTAAGTTCGAAAATTTTAATAAGCTCAAGATTGATTCCGGCGGATTTACAGGATAAATTTGGCAAGCTCATTCCGGGGGTAAATGTAGAATTTTTGACTGGCCTGCAAGATGAGGATGCCATAAATCTCTGGAGGAAATATGATGTCTCAGGCGATAGAAAATATCTGGTTTCCCTGTTTAATAGTTTTGAAAATTATCCCTTACTGATTCGTTCCTTGGCAGGTGAGGTTTCTAATTACCGACCAGCTCCAGGAAACCTCGAAGTTTGGCGTGAGCACAATGAAAACTTCAATCCGTTCAACGAATCTTTGATCTCCAAAAGATCACATGTATTGAGCTACTCCTTTCGTGGATTGAGCCGGTTCGAGAGAAATACGCTGATCATTATTGCTGCGTTTCGAATGCCCTGTACGTATGATACTTTAGTCGCTGTTTTAATTGAGCAGAATAGAATTGTTCTCAATGAACAAATATTGGATGCTACCTTAAGTAAATTAGAGGACCGAGGTCTGATAGGATGGGATAGACAGGTGAATCGCTACGATTTACATCCCATTGTGAGAGGCGTGATCTGGAATAATCTAGCAGAACCCGCTAAATTGCTAGCTTACAAGTATATCCAGACGCACTTTGAATCTTTACCTATCTTTAGTTTTGATGAAATTACGATTGACGATTTAAGTCCTGTAATTGAACTCTACAACTCACTGGTAGGGCAAAACGAATACAACAAGGCATTTGAACTTTTCTCCAGCTATCTAGACCATATTACTCAATTCAAGTTCAACGCCAGCCTTTTGCGGATAGAGTTGTTGGAAGCCTTAATTGTGGAAGGAAAACCTGCTTTGCAGAGTAGTTATGTATCGAATTTCTATTTGGGTTTGGGTTACAGCTATCTTTTTATTGGCAACTTGGAGAAAGCGCTGAGCTGCATGCAAAAATATGAAGGGGTTGATACCACTAGCTACGGTAATCTTACGAATATATACCGCTTGTTGGGCGATTTAACAGAGGCCTCAAAATATGCTTCAGAAGGGCTAGCATTAAATGCTAAAGATCCATTTATTATGGGTTTTTGGGGCTGGATCTTAGCAGCCAGAGGAGATGATTCAGCGGTAGAGGTTCTGGAAGCAGCATTGAAAGGAAATAAGGATAAAAAACGCTTAGATTTTGTAGCCTTAAACTATGTTTATTTATCTAGGTATTATTGTTGGAATGAATCCTATTCTAAAGCGTTGGAATTTGCCCAACAATCCTTAGTGTATGCCAAGAAGGTTAATTTTCACCGCGATGAAATACGAGCTAATCGAGCCTTAGGTTATGTCTTTTTGAACACCAAAAAGTTAAATAAAGCGGAGGAACATCTCCTAAATGCTTTAAATCTGGCACGGGGAAATATGTTGGATGAAGAAATCTTAGCTTTGATTGGGTTGGCTGAATTAAGTTTCAAAAAGAAAGCGTATGGTAATGTGCGGGAGCTGGCGCAGCAAGCAGAAGGACTCATCGAAAGAGGCTCTTATATGATATACAAAGCTGAATTATTGCTTTTACTTGGAGAACTCGAATTAGTGGAGGGTTCAGTAGAACAAGCAATTTCGCACTTTAGTGAAGCATTAGAGCTTTCTAAAAATCGTAATCGAGGAGTAGTATTTTATTGGGGATATAAAAAAGCATTAAGAAGATTAGAGGAAATAGACGGTAAATGAGTAGCTAACTAAGCACGTATTTGTACCACTGTTATCGATATTTTTCTCAATTTTTACGAGCCACAATTGGATATAGCTACACATAACCCCAGCCGGTAAATTATCAGGATTTATCATCAATCGTCACCATGGTATTTATTGAGCCTCTTATATTGGTCTTTGTCCGCTGGCTTTGCTACTTTTGACATTAAGCGGTTGCTTGGTTTTTAGTTGTGAAAGGTCAAAAGCTAACTCCTATTTTATCTTTTTTTGCGTCAGCTTCTTGACCTGATTTACGCCATAATACCATTGAAGACATGATAAGGCGAGAAAATACAGTTGTTAAGAGATGCTCATTTTGCGGAAGAGATAAGAAAGAGGCATTACTTCTGATTGCCGGTATTGAAGGACATATATGTGATGTTTGTATTTCACATGCTGAAGAAATTCTTCAAGAAGAAATCCCTGGCTATTATCATAAAACTACGGATCAATCCTCAGAGCCTGACGATCGCTCCTCAGCGCTTGAGTTTCCTAAGGCGCCTTCTCCCAATAGCTGCTCATTTTGCGGGAGAGTCAAAAGCGAAGCGTTAACTTTGGTTGCTGGTATTAACGGGTATATATGTGATATTTGCATTATACAGGCTGAAGAAATTGTTCGAGAAGAGTTTCCTGATCATTCTTATCTGAGAACTCCTGATCCTTCTCCAAAGGCTTCCAATGATGGTTCTGCAGAATCTGGAGATAACTCTTCAGAACCTGAGGGTGTACCTTCAGAGTCTCAGGCTGACCCTTCAGAGTCTAACTATACTTCTATAGAATTTAATATTCAGGCGTCCCCGCCAATTGCTTGCTCATTCTGTGGTAGAGATAAAAACGAAGCATTAATTTTAATTGCTGGAGCAAAAGGCCATATCTGTGAAGTATGTGTTGATCAAGCACAGGGAATTGTTGAAGATGAGCTTTACGGCGTAAAGAAAGAGACGAAGACTGAACTACCCGAAGCCTTTGCTCAGCCACTACCGAAAATTAAAAACGCTATAGTTGCTCTATCACAAGAGCTAATAATAGAAGAACGGCAGGTTTCTGAACTAACCCAAATATTTTCAAATCATTATAGAAATATTACCGAAAATGTATCAAACTACACTGCCCCTAATCTATTCTTAGTAGGGCCGACGGGTAGCGGGAAATCCTTTGTTTTTGAAAAGATAGCAGGCAAATTTGGCTTTCCGATTACCATAGTAGATTCGGTCAGTCTGGTAAACTCGAGTTTTTCCGAAAAAGAGAATTTTCTTTACAATCACTTCAAAAACGCTGGCATGAAAATCAACTTAGCTAGTGTAGGGATAGTGGTGTTTAAGAATATTGACAAGCTAATTTCTCTTCATCCCGATGGTCAAAATCTATTAAATGGTGTGTTGTAACCCTGTGTACATTGCTTCATTTGGCTAGCACAACAAG
>JBCBEA010000389.1:0-4558 GCA_038529195.1 Cyanobacteria bacterium J06600_6 | reverse complement strand
TTCAGCCAATTGTTAAGATTTTTGATAATCTCTCCAATCGCTTCTTTGGGGTGGATTTTTATTTACTTTTCATCCAAAAAGCTTTGTGTTTAAAAAACCGTCAAACTATTGTATTGTCTAGGTTCTGTCCGCTGAAGAGCGACTTGCGTCTCTCAACCGCGCATTTACCAATATAGGGATATTCTATAAGAAAGTCAACCCCTCAAGAGAAAGTTTTTTGGGATTGATTTTCAATATCTTTCCCAAAGTCAGTCATGCTATGGTGTTTGGGCAGATAAATTTGTCAGTATTTTCTCTATGTCTTTATCTTTCCAGGAAATTATAGCTACTCTCAATCAGTTTTGGAGCGATCGCAACTGCATTATCGTTCAGCCCTACGACACAGAAAAGGGAGCAGGAACGAAAAATCCGAGTACTTTTTTACGGGCATTAGGTCCAGAACCCTGGTCAGTAGCATACGTTGAACCTTGTAGAAGACCAACAGACGGTAGATATGGAGAAAACCCTAACCGCTTCCAGCACTATTACCAATATCAAGTACTGATTAAACCTTCTCCGGATAATATCCAGGAAATATATTTAGATTCTCTCAAAGCGTTAGGTATTAATCCCGAAGACCATGATATTCGTTTCGTAGAAGATAATTGGGAAGATGCAGCCGTGGGAGCGTGGGGTGCTGGCTGGGAAGTTTGGTTAGACGGTATGGAAGTAACTCAATTCACCTATTTCCAACAATGTGGCGGAATTGACTGTAATCCTGTATCAATTGAAATTACCTACGGGCTAGAAAGATTAGCAATGTATCTACAGGATGTAGATGCAATTACCAAAATTAGGTGGAACGATCGCCTGAACTACGGAGATATTTTCTTACAGGCAGAAATAGAGCAGTGTACCTATAATTTTGAAGCTTCTGATCCCGACCTTCTCTTTAATTTATTTAGTCTGTATGAAAAAGAGGCTAAACAGTTAATTGACCGTGGGCTAGTCATTCCCAGCTTAGATTATGTTCTGAAGTGTTCTCATAGTTTTAATCTGTTAGATGCTAGAGGTGTCATTGCGGTGACAGAACGAACTAGATACATTGGCAGAATTCGCAGCATGGCTCGGCAGGTAGCACAGCTTTACTTGGAACAAAGAGAAAGCTTAGGATTCCCACTACAAAAAACTGTCAGTAAATAGAATTAGATTCCGTTTTCCGCTTGATCGTTGTAAAGCTATCACGGCTTATTGAGAATTAGTAGCAAAAGAGCTATGATGAGAACTCGAAAAATATTTTGATTTCTTAAAACGCTTAATTTTTTATGGATACTTCAATAAGTAAGTTTTCTCGACGCGCATTCTTGTCTGTTGCAACTGCAGTCTTAGTTATTTCCTGCGGTACTAGTGGCGAAAAATCTACGGATGAAAATGCTAAACCAGCGGTTGAAAATAATGGACAGGTCAACATTTATTCTTCGCGCCACTACAATACAGATGACCAGCTATACGATGGTTTTACAGCGGAAACAGGAATTAGCATCAATCTGATTGAAGGCAAAGACGATGAGCTAATTGAGAGAATTAAGAGTGAAGGCGCCAATAGCCCAGCTGATATTTTAATTACGGTTGATGCTGGACGTTTGTGGCGTGCAGCAGATGCGGGGGTTTTTGCTCCTGTAGAATCTAAAGTATTAGAAGAAAAGATTCCCTCTCACCTACAGGATCCCAACAATCTTTGGTTCGGCTATAGTAAACGAGCGCGGGTAATTATCTATAACAAAGATAAAGTAGACCCTCAGCAACTTTCTACCTATGAAGATTTAGCAGATCCAAAATGGAAAGGGAAATTTATAGTTCGTTCTTCTAGCAATATTTACAATCAGTCTTTGGTAGCGGGGATGATTGAAGAAAAAGGAGAAGCCGAAACGGCGAAATGGATTGAAGGGCTTGTGAGCAATTTTGCTCGATCGCCTCAAGGAAATGATACCTCTCAGATTGAAGACGTAGCTGCGGGAGTAGCAGATTTAACCTTGGCTAATACTTATTATGTGGCGAGATACGCAGATAATTCGGAAGTATTTGACAAAATAGGTATTTTTTATCCCAACCAGTCAGATCGAGGTACTCACGTAAATATTAGCGGAGCGGGTTTGCTGCAAAATGCTCCAAATCGAGAGCAGGCGATCGCTTTTTTAGAATATCTTGCTAGTCCCAAAGCTCAGGAATTTTTTGCTTTAGGCAATAATGAATATCCTGTCGTTGAAGGTACTCCAGTTAATCCAGTGGTAAAAGAATTTGGTGAGTTCAAAGATGATACAACAAACGTTTCATCCTATGGGAAAAATAATGCAACTGCGGTTAAAATCATGGATCGATCAGGATGGAAATAATCTGATATATCTAGGTAAATAAATGAAACGATTTCTCGGTACGAGCGCTTTGGCGGATCTTTTTTGGATGGGAAGTATGCTCGCAACATCGGTAGCGGTGAAGGCAGAGTCTCCTCTAACAGTAGTTTATCCACCTCCAAAACACGAAACGATCGCCGAGAAAATATTTTTTATTGGTACGGGAACGCCAGATGAACCCGTACTGATTAACGGCAAGAAAATAGTCAACCGCAGCGATTCGGGTAATTTTGCCCCGAGCTTACCTCTACAGATGGGGGAAAATGTTTTTGTTATTCGCCAGCAGGATAAAAAAGTAAGGATAAACGTTACTCGTGTTGATAATCGACCAGAGATTCCCAAAACTCTAGAGATCACAGCCGACTCTCTTTTTCCGGGGGTAGATATTGCTCGCCTGCCAGGGGAAGTAATCTGCGTCAGTGCCGTGGCACCACCAGATACGAAAGTCTCAGCACAAATAGGTAAAAGTAAAATTCTACTTATGCCTCATATCGATTCGGTAGAATTGCCTGCTAACTCGGCAGTATTAACTTCAGAAGCAGGAAGAACGACTAATCGCCAGGAGAACCTAAGTCAATATCAAGGCTGTACGGTCTTGAACGTTGCTCGCAACTATGGTAAACCGACATTTACCTTTGAAAAAGAAGGGCGTACGTTCACCCAGTCAAGCTTGGGGAAAATCAGCATCTTCTCTCCCAAAGATATGCGAGTAGTAGAAGTAATTGCGGATGCGGGGGTGGCGAGAACTGGCGCTAGTACAACTTATTCGCGCTTAACTCCCTTGCCCAAAAGCACAAGAGCCAGAGTAACGGGCAAAGAAGGAGAATGGCTAAGGTTAGACTACGGAGCCTGGATTAAAAAGTCGGAAACCAAATACGTAGCGGGGAATATTCCACCTCAGTCACTGATTCGAGGCGTTATTTCTAGACAAAAAGAATCGGCAACGGAGATCATTTTTCCCCTACGGCTGCCTGTTCCTGTAGAGGTCAAGCAAAAAGAAGACAGCATAACCCTAACTCTGCACAACACAACAGCACAAACCGATACTATTCGACTTGATGATGATCCGATTATCAAACGCCTCGACTGGCAGCAGAAATCACCAACTCAGATAGACTATACATTTGAGCTACATGATCGCCAACAGTGGGGCTACGATCTGCGTTATGAAGGCTCTAATTTAGTTTTCTCTCTGCGCCATCCGCCGCAAATATTGACTTCTGACGATTTTGATAGTGATTTGCCGTTAAAAAATATCAAAATACTTTTGGATCCAGGACATGGTGGAGAAGAAAAGGGTGCTAGAGGTCCAACAGGGTATCCTGAAAAAGAGGTCAACCTCATAATTTCTAAACTGCTTGAGGCAGAGTTACAAGAACTAGGAGCGACGGTACATCTGACTAGAGATACTGATGTAGATGTATCTCTTCAAGATCGAATGGCGGCGATTGACAAAATTAAACCCGATCTGGCAATCTCAATTCACTATAATGCCCTGCCCGATAGTGGTGATGCTGAAAATACTCAAGGAATCAGCACCTTCTGGTATAACACTCAGGCTCATGCTCCTGCTATGTTTTTGCACAATTACTTAGTAGAAGAATTAGAACGCGGTGATGCAGGAACATTTTGGAATAATTTAGCTCTGACTCGTCCCCATACCGCACCGAGTATTTTATTAGAATTAGGTTTTATGATTCATCCCCAAGAGTTTGAATGGATTATAGACCAGCAAGAACAGGAAAAATTAGCCGAGACTCTCGCCGAGGGAATCAAGGAATGGTTTACTTCTGAGCAGTTTACTGATGAGATGAGTAGTAAATAAGCTATTCCTACTTTATTTCAATGTCGATCGCCAATGCGACCGTTAACAAATTATTTATCAAACAAGAACGCAAAACAGAAATGGCGGAAGCGACCGCTTTAGATTTGCGTCTAGGCTGGGGAATTTTAGGCAATATTAACAGCAACGAAATTAGTCCCAGACAAGTTTTAGTAGTTTGTAGTTCAGAGTTAAAACGACTGGCTATCGCCCCGGGAGAATTGCGAGAAAATATTGTCTTAGATTTAGATAATGTAGAAGCATTTAAACCTGGTGCGAAACTTTCCTTTCCTAGCGGTGCGGTGATTAGATTAACTTTCTATTGCGAACCCTGTAAGCATGTGGC
>JBCBEA010000388.1:0-4590 GCA_038529195.1 Cyanobacteria bacterium J06600_6 | reverse complement strand
TAAAAATTTGTGGAACGGGTTCAAAAGCATAAATATCCAGTTTGTTGTTGCACAAATGGCTACACATAAGTGAGAACATACCAATATTTGCGCCTACATCAAATACAACATCTTCTTGTTCTAAAGTAATGCCATGTTTAAGGTAATTCGGCATTTGTGCGTATAGATATTCTACTTCCTCGATATTAAGATAAAAAATCGTTTTTTGATTAGGTAAGGTTATTTCTAAAATAGAGTTGTTCATAAAATTTAAATAATTAAACGCGGCTATCAGTATTATTTTTATCAACCCTAAAGACTGTTAACTGGGTTGATCTTAGTTAAAAGCTAGCTTGCTAACCAAAACGTCCCCGTTGCTTTGAATTAAGTTGCGATCGCACTTCTCCTCAATTATAAGAAAAGCGATCGCCTCTTTCTATAATATTGAAAATGTATGTCTACTCTCCATAATGCGACCAGACAGAAACAACTTTAATCAGTTTGTTTTGCTCATCAATTGAATAAGCCAAACGATGCTTGATGTTAATGCGTCGAGAATAATAGCCTTGAAGATTACCCGAAAGTTTTTCGTAGGGGGGTTGGTATGGATTTTGTTTGAGTATTTCTACTAATTGACTTAGTTTAGCCGTTAGATTGGCAGCACGCAATTTTTCAGCATCTTTAATCGTATTACGAGCAAATTTAATCGTCCAAGCCATTTAATTCATTCATAAATTCTGCCTCTGACACCCACTCATCTTCGTTTTCGGCTTTTCTTACCGAACTTACCAATTCTGGTATTGACTGGAGATAAAGCGTTTCTTGCAAACTGTCCCAATCGTCTTTAGAAATTAGGACTCCATCTCCCTTACGAGAAGTAATGATTCTGGGTTTACTATCTTGATTAACTTGCTCCAACAGCTTGAATAGATTGGCTCTAGCTTGACTTGCACTGAAAATGTCCATAATTCAATCTTTGTAGCTGTACTTTTTATTGTACCAGTAAGAAAAAATTAGCGATCGCACTTCTCCTCAATAAATAAAAATGCGATCGCTTTCTACTTACTTAGGCACAACGAAGTTAACTAACTTGTTGGGGACAACAATTACCTTTTTAACTTCCTTGCCTGCAATATACTTTTGCGCTGCTTCTGAATCGCGGGCATATT
This sequence comes from Cyanobacteria bacterium J06600_6, assembly GCA_038529195.1. Lineage (GTDB taxonomy): Bacteria > Cyanobacteriota > Cyanobacteriia > Cyanobacteriales > Xenococcaceae > Waterburya. The sequence continues at coordinate 3,442 of JBCBEA010000388.1, read as the reverse complement.
GTTCTAGCGCCGCTTTATCTGAACCTGCGGGGACTTGAATCGTACCGCGAGTTTTGCCCATAATCTGGACTACGAGAGTGATTTCGTCTACCACTAAGGCTGATTCGTCTACTTCACGCCACTGCTGTTTATGGACGGATTCGCTGTTACCTAGCTTCAGCCATAATTCTTCAGCGATGTGAGGTGCAAAGGGAGCAAGTAATAAGACTAGAGTTTCAATTCCTTCTTGATAAATAGGAGAAGTTTTGGCTTTGGCATCTTTTAGAGCATTACTAAGCTTCATCAACTCGGAAACGGCAGTATTAAACTGATAGTCTCCCGTTAAGTCTTCGGTAATCTCTTTAATTGCCGTATGAATTGCACGGCGCAGATCTTTGTCGGCTTTATTTAATTCTGTTGCCTCTTGTACCTGACTAGAATCGAAGCTAGTAACTAGATTCCAAACCCGATTTAGAAAGCGATATTGTCCCTCCACGTCGGCATCATCCCACTCTAAGTCTTTTTCTGGTGGGGCTTTGAACATCGCAAACATCCGCGCCGTATCTACACCATAATCAGCAATTACATCTTCAGGTGCGACACCGTTGTATTTAGACTTGGACATCTTCTCATAAAAGACGTCTAGCTTATCTCCCGTGTCTGGATCGACAGCATTATCGCGATCGACATCAGCCGAGGGAATATATTTATTAGTTTTGGGATTTTTATAAGTTAATCCCTGTACCATTCCCTGAGTTAAGAGACGTTTAAAAGGTTCGTCAAAATTAAGCAAACCGCGATCGCGTAACACTTTAGTAAAGAAGCGAGAATATAAGAGGTGCAAAATAGCGTGTTCGATTCCGCCAACGTACTGATCTACCGGCATCCAATCGTTAACCTTACCTTTGTCAAAAACGATTTCGCCGTTCTTAGCATCGCTGTAGCGTAGGAAGTACCAGGAAGAATCAATAAAGGTATCCATTGTGTCGGTTTCCCGTTTAGCAGGTTTACCGCAGTTAGGACAATCGACGTTAATCCAGCTATCTAGCTGTGCGAGGGGTGAACCACCACGCCCAGAAAGTTCCACCGATTCTGGCAATTCTACAGGTAAGTCTTTGTCGGGTACGGGAACAGCACCGCAGTCGTCGCAGTGAATTACGGGGATAGGGCAACCCCAATATCTCTGACGAGAAATTAGCCAATCTCTTAAACGGTATTGAATCCGTGCTTTACCGTAGCCTTTTTCTTCCGCATAGGCAATAATTTTGGCTTTTCCTTCTACTGAGGATGTACCGTCAAACTGTTCAGAATTAACTATAGTTCCAGGCTCAGTATAGGCAGCAGCTATTGGTTCATCCGCATTCCCATTTTCAGGAACAATTACAGTTTTGATTGGCAAACCTTTTTCAGTGGCAAACTTGAAATCCCGCACATCATGAGCTGGAACACCCATCACCGCACCCGTACCGTATTCATACAGTACATAGTCGGCAATTAAAATCGGCACTTCTTCGCCATTAAAAGGATTAATTGCCTTTCCACCAGTTAAAATCCCTCGCTTGGGCTTATCTTCCGCAGTCCTTTCAATTTCGCTTTCTCCCTTAATCTCTTCGATAAAAGCTTCTACGGCTGACTTTTGCTCTGGGGTAGTAACTTCAGGGGTTAAAGGATGTTCGGGGGCAAGGACAACATAGGTTACGCCGTATACAGTGTCGGGGCGAGTCGTAAAGACGGCAATCTTATCTTCTCTGCCGACTATCGGAAACTCCAAATATGCGCCTACAGACTTACCAATCCAGTTTGCCTGCATGGTTTTAACGCGATCGGGCCACCCCTCAAGCTGGTCTAAATCTTGCAACAGCTTTTCTGCATAATCTGTAATCTTAAAAAACCACTGCTTTAATAACTTACGTTCGACGATCGCTCCGCTGCGCCAGCTTTTACCGTCGCTATCTACTTGTTCATTGGCTAGTACCGTTTGGTCGATAGGGTCCCAATTAACCGCAGCTTCTTTTTGATAAGCCAACCCCGCATCTAAAAACTGAAGAAATAACCACTGCGTCCATTTATAGTAGTCGGGGTGACAGGTAGCAACTTCTTTTTCCCAGTCAATTGACAGTCCTAACTGCTGGAGTTGCGATCGCATTTGATCGATGTTCTGAAATGTCCACTTAGCGGGAGGAATACCGCGATCTATTGCTGCATTTTCCGCAGGCAAACCAAAGGCATCCCAGCCCATTGGGTGTAGCACTCGATAACCCTGCATCCGCTTCAGACGAGCAATTACATCGGTAATGACATAGTTACGCACGTGACCCATGTGCAGATTACCCGAAGGATAGGGAAACATTGACAGAGCATAAAACTTGGGGTGATCGCTCTGCTGAGGTGTTTTGTCTATCTCCGATTCTTGCCACTGTTGTTGCCATTTTTGCTCGATTTCGGCTGCGTTGTATCCTGACTCCACAACTGGGGTTACTCCTATAAATTGCTACGGTAAAATTTGTTAACTCTTCAATAGTACATTTTTTAGTTTGTTAAAGTTCTTGCAGTATCTGAAGATCGCTATCAGCCGAGGGTTAAAGATCAGCTTTCCTCTGATTTTAGTGCCATCTTAGTAAAGATTTTTACATTGCTATACTTAGGTTCAAACCACTAATAGAGCGTGTATGAGTAGACAAATCAGAAGACTACATAGAAAAAAAACGGAGTTTACTAACTTTTCAGCGAGTGAGCCATCTGTATTACCTAACCCCGTTGATTCAACTGAACACAGTATCGGACAAAATTCTGCTCCAACTCCCTTGACTAACTCCTCTTTTTCTAATGGCAGTAATGACATTAATACTATTCGCGCTGAATTGAGAGAAGATACTTATCACTCTGAACTTGCCGAATCTGATTTTACTGATGATACTCACGATTGGGGTGGAGACAGCGAAAATTATAGTAGTGACTACTGGCATTTTGTTGGCTCTTTTGAGTAATCTTAGCTTCTAAATTGAGCGCAATTCTAAAAAAATCTCAGGCGATCGCCCTACAACAGCAAAGATACTTTTTACTGGTTAATTACTAAACCCTTTTTTACTGCCATAGTAAACTGTTTTAAATTCGAGGCGATCGTTGTAGGGACTATAAAGAGTGTAATTAGCCTGACCAGTTTCTCTACCTACATTACCGACACCAACAACTCTTCTTTTAGGTGCGGTAACAGTTTGCACGGGTTGCTTAGATTCTAAAGTCATCACCGAACTATTTACCGAACCTCCCTGTAGCTGATATTCAAATACCTGACCCGAACGACCACAAAAAATCTGATTTGCCCCAACTCGCTGCAAGCGGTCTAACATTTGCCAGGGTTGTGTCTCAGGGGTTAACTCGTCGCTGACGCCAACGGTGCTACCGTGAATTAACAAACAATCTAGTTCAAAAAAGCCAAAATGACAGTTGCGTAACCACTGTA
>JBCBEA010000387.1:0-4592 GCA_038529195.1 Cyanobacteria bacterium J06600_6 | reverse complement strand
GACGATATATTTCTAGGGTTTGGTCTACCCATACAAACAGAAATATATCGTCTAATTATTATCGAAGGAAAAAATAGATATGGAGAGGCTTTTGTCTCTACTGCTTTTGTCTCTACATTGTCGGGATTGATTTGGTACTCTGGGCGGTTGCTCCAAATAGAAAGAGATAGACTGTCTTATTCTATTGTCGCCGAAAGCGATCGCACTAATAACAGCAGCGACTGTGGCGATCCCGTTAATGACAACAACTGTGCCGAATTATATCTAGCTATCATCCCCCGTATCTTGGGAAGCATACCCCTGATAAGTTTGGGTATAGGTATATTTAAATCTGTTAATGGTTCTGTTAGCTGGCTATTTTTACTATTATTCTTTGGTTCTATAGTTACAGGGGTGTTTATAGGAATACGTAAATTAGATCGGCTACTTGCAAATGCGATCGTCACCATGTCTCCTAGAATATATATATACAATCGCAACAGCAATATACTTGGCTTTATTCCTGATATTGTTCTGTACATATTAACGGCTGGATTTTGGATCGCTTTTGGTAACTACCTTCTCAAAATTGATTCGGAAATATCGACTTTATTTGCAGATGTCTGGATTGCGATTTGCGCTTTGGCAACTGTTGCTATAATCCTGCTGTTCATCTATCGTCGAGGTATTTTCGGAAGCAGAAGTAGTGATTCTTACGGCTTTTTGGGTTTGGGTGCGGATAGCAGAGAAGGTCTTTTTGGGACTAAGTTTGAATGTGTTTTTATCAACATTGCCTATATTTTATTTTGCGCTCTCAGCCTACCAATAATTGCTGCTGATTCTACTAAAACTTCCTTTGGCGTTATTGCGGTTTTGGCTCTAGGTGCGATCGTAAATGCCATTTTATTATGGTGGCGTTGGGGAGAAACGGAAGAACAAAGACTTATCTTTATTTTTAGCTTTATATCCCTTGCTGCTTTTATCGGTCTTCTTTTTGTTAGCCCGACAATAATAGTAAATAAAGTAGGAGCGATTAGCATTATTGCTATGTCCTTAAGTATTTTTGTCGTAATTTTCTCGACTATTTATCACTGGGGCATTGAATTCAGAATTCCCACTCTCACTGTCTTGATTTGCATTTTACTTATCTCTAGCTTTTTCAATTGGAATGACAACCATCGAATCAGACAATTAGCCACCTCAGAAAACAGAACTCTGCCTACCTTAGAGCAATGTTTTAGAGAATGGTCGAACAGTCGCCAAGAAGATATTCAAGACTATAACAATAAAGACAAACCTTATCCCGTATACCTAGTATCTGCACAGGGAGGAGGCATCTTTGCTGCCTATCACGCTGCCACAGCGCTGTCTAAAATACAAGATTCCTTTCCCGACTTTTCCCAGCATATCTTTGCTATCAGCAGTGTTTCTGGTGGTAGTCTGGGTGCAGCAGCATTTTCTAGTTTAGTCAAAGAAAATATCGAAGATGTCGATCGCAATAAATTAGAAAAGATCGAACCTAAAGCTAGAGCGTTGTTTGGCGAAAACTTATTATCTCCTCTGCTGTCTATGGGATTATTCCCCGATTTTGTGCAGAGATTTTTGTTCTTCCCTATCTACCAGTGGGATCGAGCGAAGGGATTAGAAATTGCTTTTGAAGAAGCTTGGAACAATACTCAAAGCGATCGTAATCCTCTTAGAAATTCATATTACGCTCACTGGAATCCTAAAAAAACTGCTCCTGCTTTAGTTCTCAATGCGACAGAGGTAGAAACGGGAGAGGCATTACGAATTAGTCCGTTTTTTATTCCCCTTCCCCAAGGAGATGAAAATATATTTGATCGCCAAGATATTGATTTTAGACTTAGTACGGCAGCGGGAATTAGTGCGAGATTTCCTTTTGTTACTCCAGTAGCTTGGTACACTAAAAATTCAGCTAAATTTAGACTAGCTGATGGCGGTTATTTTGATAACTCAGGGGTTTCAACCGCCCTAGATATTGGTCGCACTTTGCAAAAACTAAAAAAATACCCAGATGAATTTGAAATCATTTACATTTCCATAACCGATTTGCCCAATCAAAGTTTGAGTGACAAAGTAAAAACTCAAGGATTGAACGAAGTTGGCTCGCCAATTAGAACTGTATTTAACGTGCGCTCTGCTCGCGGTAAAAATATTGTCAAACAGGCAAAGTATTTACTCAACGACGGAAGTGGAGATGCTTTTCAGTTCAAATTTAGAAACATCTATTTAGACAAACAAACCGATACTGGCGAGCTTCCCCTCGGCTGGTTATTATCCAAGACTTCAAGAGATGCGATCGACAAACAAAATATTTCTTTCGACCAATGCAATCGCGCTTTATTTGAAAAGGAAAACGATAATGATTTCGATGTTGGCAATCACAACAGCTGCGTTGCTAAATCTATCGGTTACGATTTGAAAAAAATATAGTCGTTCGTATCAATTTACAACACTTTTGCCATAAAAAATACTACAGTTTTACGCTCGCCTTAGCGAGAGATTTTCCCTGTAATAGCGAATATGAGATAATTCAAGCTTAGGTAGAACCGAGTTTTAAAATCGAGATATAAGCAAAAATGTTTAATTTTTCAGGTGAAAGACCCAGTAATTTAGGAGTCAAAGACGGTAAACTTGCTGCTTGTCCTGGATCTCCCAACTGCGTAAACAGTCAGGCTACTGACGATCAGTCAAAAATCGAGGCTTTACCCGCTGTCTCTATTGCGGAGATAAAAGGCGTGGTGGAAGGTATGGAAGGTACGACCATCATTGAAGAGACAGGAGACTATCTCTATGCGGAATTTAAAAGCAAGCTGATGGGTTATGTGGATGATGTCGAGTTCTATAGCGATGCAGCTAATAATGCAGTACAGGTGCGTTCTGCTTCCCGTTTAGGGAAATCCGACTTGGGAGTCAACCGCAAGCGAGTTGAAGAAATTAGAAGCAAATTAAAATAAACCGACCAGATATCAGAAAATAAGATATCAAAGTTTCAAAGAAATTATTACTAGGGTTGAGTTAGCTCGACCCTTTTTTCTGACAATAAATCTGGCAATAAATATTTTACTAACGGACTTTATCGGCAGTAATTGCTCATTGTCCATTGTCCATTATCAATTGTTCATTATTAAAACTATGCCTACTACTGCTTCTAGTAACAAATCTCCTCTTGCTGCCAGCCTTACTGCCAAACTAAGTGCAGGAGAGAGTTTAGCTAATGCTGACTTTACTAACCAAGATTTATATGCGATCGCTCTTAACCAGGCTAATTTAGAACAGATCGATTTATCTGGCAGCATTTTGACTAATGCGGATTTGGTAGGCGCAAACTTAGCGGGGGCAAATTTACAAAAAGCAGATTTTAGAGGGGCAAACTTAGCGGGGGCAAATCTTACAGACGCAGATCTTACAAGGGCATATTTGAGTCGAGCAGATCTGCGGGGCGCCAATCTGAGCAATGCCAATTTAACTGATACTCAGTTTCAGGTAACTATCTACGATAACGCCACAACTTTCCCAGAGGGATTTGACTATAAAAGTTCGGGTGCAGTTGGACCAGGGGCAAAACTTAATGGCGCTTTTCTCAACACTGCCAACTTAAGAGGTGTAGATCTGACAGGGGCAAAAATGATTGGCGCATATTTAAGCGGTGCTGATTTTACGGGAGCAATTCTCGATGACGTTTCCTTTAGTGGCGCAATTATGCAAAAAGCAATCATGACTGGGGCAAGTTTACGTAACGCTCGATTGGGCAATACGGAATTAAAGGGAGTTGATTTAAGAGCAGCAGATCTAACGGGTGCAAACCTAGATAATCTTCAAAATGTTGCAGGAGCAGACTTCAGCTATGTAAAAGGCTTGAGCGTTGAAGGGCGATCGCAAATTAGACGCTTTCCCGCAGCCGATTTAACTACCTGGAATGCCTATACTCGCTGCAATACTAAAGACAGCCTGGAGCGACAGTAGCAATTTGCTTAAATTAAACTTTATTATCGGCAAAACTGATACTACAGCCTAAAGTTATCATTTTTAATGAATAATTGATTGTTGACACTAGCTATTTAACCTGAGTTCGGGATAAGAAAAGGAGGGAGTAATAAGCTGAAAATGTATCCAATTCAGCACTCCCAACCCATGTTTATTTTAGAAGAATTATTTTGCGATTTAGACGATTTCTGCAATTGGTTTGAACCCCAATGGCGATCTCAGTTAATTTCTCAAGGACTGAAAACTCGTAGAAGAAAGCGTCAAATGAGCTTGAGTGAAATCATGACAATTTTGATTTCGTTTCATTCAAGCTATTATCGTAATTTCAAGCATTATTATCTCGATCATGTGTGTGTATATTGGGTTGCTGAATTTCCCAGATTGCCTAGTTATAATCGTTTCGTGGAATGGATGCCTTCAACTTTGTTGCCACTATGCGTTTATTTAAAACACTGTTTTGGTCACTGTACGGGAATTAGTTTTATTGATGCAACTAGCATCAAAGTTTGTCACAATCGGCGAATTCCCCGTCATCGAGTTTTCCAAGGAATAGCTGCTCGTGGAAAAACTTCTGTAGATTGGTTTTTCGGGTTTAAACTTCATCT
>JBCBEA010000386.1:0-4594 GCA_038529195.1 Cyanobacteria bacterium J06600_6 | reverse complement strand
AGAGGGCAGAAGGCAGCGCGAAGTTGCGTTGGGCGGGTTCCCCGACTTGAGCAAACTTCGTAAGAAGAGGGCAGAAGGCAGCGCGAAGTTGCGTTGGGCGGGTTCCCCGACTTGAGCAAACTTCGTAAGAAGAGGGCAGAAGTGAAGAACTTATTACTTAGTCTGTCTAATTGATTTGATATTATTGTGCAGAAATGCCGAAGGTAATACGTAGTCGGGGTCGATCGCCGCAGTAGTAGGTAGTTTATCTACAGTCAATTCCAAAGTGGTTTCCTTTTGGGGTAAGGAGTGTTTTTGGCGATAGATTTCTTTACCCGTGGCATCTTTGAGGGCAATGGTTACGGGTAAGTCTAGGTTGGCAAAGTCTTGTTTACCTAGTTCAGTAGTGTAGAGCTTTTGTCCTGCTAAGTCTAAAGTTATTTTGTATTTACCGTTGGATTGTGATTCGTATACGGCATCAGTTATGCCTACTTGATAAGTAACGACTCGGTTAAATAATTCTTCGATTATCGGGCGATCGCTTTCTTTAGTTTTAGCTATTATTTTGCTTTTAAAATCAATTATCGTAGCGTAAGGTGGAGTTTGAAAGCTATTTTCTTCTAGAAATTCTTTAATAGCCGAAATTAAAGCTGGTTGTCCGATAATATCTTCAACCTGTTCTAATATCATTCCTCCCTTATCGCGGGCGATAGGAAACTCGTTATAAACATCGGTTAAGGCTGGCTCTTTGAAGTCAATTTTGCCTAAACCTCTGAAGTAATATTGCATCTGCTGTTTTTTGGCAAACCTTTGCTCTTCGGGGGTACGTCGAGAGTCCTGATAAAGCATACTAGAATAGCTGCTAAGAGCTTCGCGAATACTCATCGCACCTGCCACATCCGCAGCCATAATCCGATCTTCCCACCAAGATTGAGCCAATAGGTAGCTTACCCAGTCAATCACGTTTTCTTTTCCCTGTCCCTGCGCCTGATTTTTCCAGACTAGGAATTCAGGAATACCGATCGTACCTGCTTCGTAGAATAGCTGTTCGTCGTAATAGGAAGTTTCGACAATGCGTATTTGCTCGAAGGGATATTCACCAAAGGTTTGCTCGTAGAATGCTAAAGCTTTACCTGCCTCTTCAGCCATTAACTCGACGTTGTAGTCATGTTGGGGATGATAATAAACTTCAATCGGTACACGGTAGTTATTATTTGTATGTACGGCATAGTCTGCGGAATAAATTGTAAACTTGCCCTTGTCTTGAGTAGTAGATTTGTATTGGGCGTAAGTGCGATTGTTTTCTGTCCAGCGTTTAACTAATTTACCCGTACTAACTGGAGTCTGTGTATTACTCGTACCAATAGTAATATCGGTATTGCCCCAGCCTAAATGAGTCAAGAGAAAGCCTTGAGTTAAGCCTTTGGGATCGTTGTGGGGTAAGACTCTTTCTTCTAAAGGTGGTAAACCTAATTTATAGCGCAGCCAAGATTTTTTCTGCTCGACCATTTTGGTATAGCCCACGAAGGGTAGAATAAACGGGCTATATAGATTCGTGCCGTTATCCACAACATCATTGGGATAAATCATATAGACATCATCGCTATCTACCTGGTTGCGAAAGCCTTTGGTTTTGTCGATGCGAGTAACAAAGTTCATAGTTTGACTTTCTCCTGGCAACAAAGGTGTGGCTAAGTCGTAAATGTAGTAGCCCCATTCGGGATGCGCTTCCCGTAGAGTTGCGCCAGGGTAGTTTACTTCGCCTAATTCTAAATTGACAAAGGTTAAGAGGTGAATTTCCTGCATAGGAGAATTAGTATCATTTTTAAGCTGATATTCTCCGTTGGCAGTAAAGTAACCCTCGTCGGGATATAGTTCTATATCCACCTTAGTATCCGTAACGACTGGCATCGGTAGACTTTCATACTGCTTAAAGCGTCTTTCCAATTCCGCTGCGGTTTCCTGTTTCCCCGTCGGCTGATAAACATTAAGGATATTGGTGTTATAAAAAATCCATGTCCCTACTCCCGCAAACAACACCACTAAAGTAGCCAAGATACCTTTGACTTTACCACTAGCAAGCAAAAGCGATCGCTGCCAATACTTAATAAAATTCCCCGTATCTGTACCCCGCAGCCAGACTATATAAGCCAGCATCATCAAAATTCCAGAGAACAAACTCCAGTACAGCACGTACCAAAGATGCCCCGTTAATAATCTCCCGTAACCATTCATTAGGGAGTATTCAATATCGTTTGTCTCCCCGAAGCGATAGAGATTGTGATACCAGCCCAAAGCATCAAGGGGAATTTTAGAAAGAGATATAGCGATCGCAACTGCCATTCCCGCATACTTTTGACGGGTGATTACCTGGGTGAAAATAGCTAATACGGCGGTGAAATAAAAATAGGGTGCGTGTTCGACAAACAGCATTTTGAAATACAAAGGAAACTCAAAATCGTAGTAACCTTTCGCTGCTTGATAAGCTACCATTACCGCCATCGCTAGCAATAAATTAATAGTTATCACTACAAACAGTGCCGTCAGTTTAGAAAAAATCAGTACGCCGTTAGATACTGGTGTCGCGTCGATTACATCCTGTAAACGCAAATTGCGATCGCGCCAAATCAACTCCGCAGCATAGACAATGATAATCGCAAAGAGAATATATTCTAAATAAATATTGGCTGCATGAACCAATAAATCCGTACTGGGATAGGAGTAGTGATAGGTACGCGTACCCAACGCCGTCATAATTAGGCTGGCTAAACCAAAAATAGTCAAGAGAATAAATGCCTTACCTTTCAATATCGTCTGGGTTTCAAACCAACTGCGATACAACCATTGCTTTACGGGATTATGTTGGATGTTTAAATTAGACGTGGGCGAATGCGATCGATCTGGTTTGGGCGAAAGCCTTTCGCCCCTACGCGCCCTCTGTCTACATGCGGCGAAAGCCTTTGTGCCTCCTGCCTTCTGCCCTGACGCGAAGCGAAGCGAAGCTAATCCTTTAGGGCTGCCTTCTTGTAACTTCATCCCATAACTACTGTAACTCCAGGCGATCGCAATTCCACTCAAACCAATCCAAAATAAACGATTCCAGATTAAAGTAGAACTCAACGCGGGCATTAAGGTATTATGCTGTTCTACCGTCCAGGTAAAGGTAGTTTCCTCAAAGGCATGGAAGCCAAAAGGATCGAGGATTGCCCAGAGTGAATAGCCCTCAAAGTTAATCACCTCGCTTCCCAACATCATTAAAGATGCCAAATAGAGCATGACTAAGATAATCGCCCCTGCGTAGGTAATTACCATGCTGCGAGTTTTAGAAGCTAAAACAAAAGCGATCGCGCTAACGATAAACAGATTGGGTATAGCAAACAGTAAGTAGCTAACCAAGTAAGCATCTGGGCGAAATGCACCCAAGGCAAAAGGGTTTAATCCAGGCAGCACTGTACCCAAAGACATCCCAACCAGATAAGCAGAAAATGCCATTAAGGTAATCGCAAAAGCTGCAATAAATCTCGTCCCCAAATAATTCCATTTCTTAATCGGCGTAGTCAGAATTAATGACTCCATCCGATAGTTACTATCTCGCACAAAAGTTTCCGCTACAAAAGCCGAAGCAGCCAAAATACCAAAGATGGTATACCAAATAGTCGTCTGAAATATTTGAGAGGGACTATTGATGAAGAAGAAAGCATTGCCTCCCGAAGCATTAGAGACAATATCCGTTAGAGCGATCGTAAAAAACAAAGCTCCTATTAGCCAAAACGTCGGACGACGCAGGTGATAATTTAGCTCAAAGTTGAGAATGGAGAGAAAGATTGATTTCATGTTTCAGCAGAAGGCGAAGCTGCAAGTTAGAGGACTGTGCCTTAGAGCTAATGTGTTTGTGTCGCAAAATAATAATACCAAATTTTATTGAGAATAAATATTAATTAAAGCGATCGTGCATAATTTGCACAGCCGAACAAAGGCGAAGCAAAAAAAGCCTGTTACTCCCCAACTATTAGCGAGCTTAAATCCTCTGCCCTCTGCCCTCTGCCCTCTGCCCTCTGCCCTCTGCCCTCTGCCCTCTGTCCTCTGCCCTCTGCCTTCTGCCTTCTGCCCTCTACCTTCGTATTACCATCTGGTTTATAACCTTTGATAGATCTTCTCCTCTACTTTTTTAGTAGTTTGATTTTAGCAGTCTAATGAAAATGAATATCAACAACAAAATAGAGGAACTTTGCTATGTCAATTCTCATAAACGAGCGCCGTGACGATATCGTCTATTTTCTGCTGAATAAAATCAAAGAAAATGGCGAAAAGATGGAAGAGGTAACGTATACCAAAGAAGATTTTAAAGAGAAAGAAGTAACTAAGGATGCCGTGCAGCGCCATTTACAGTTTGCGATCGACAGTAAATATTTAGAAGGCGAAATGGTAACAGGAAACGATGACTCTGTTTTAGCTGTATGTAAAAATGCGATGTTAACTACAGAAGGTAGAAACGTAGTGCGGAAAGATTTCTTTAAAGTGTAAAGGATTGGGGATTGGGCATTGGTGACAAGTTAAGGCGGTATATTGTTTGTCAAGCGGGGAACGGAGACAAGTCCAGAGAAGGTTTAGCTCT
>JBCBEA010000385.1:0-4605 GCA_038529195.1 Cyanobacteria bacterium J06600_6 | reverse complement strand
GATAGCTTTGTTTGCACGTGGGCAATCTAATTTTGCTGGGTTAATTATTTAGCTAGCATTTCCGCTGATAACTTTTTAAAGGTCAATCTCTCCCCTTCGACATCAACAAAGATCGTGTCCCCTGGCAGATAGTCGCCTCTCAAGATTGATTTGGCGATCGCCGTCTCTAAATAACGAGAGATAGCGCGCTTGAGAGGTCTTGCTCCGTATACGGGGTCGTAACCCAATTCCGCTAGGTAATCTAAGCCAGATTCGGAAATTTTTAGCGCTAGTTTTTGTGCGTCTAAACGCTGTTCTAGACCTTTAATTTGGATCTGAACAATCTGACGTAGCTGTTTCTTGACTAAGGCATGGAAGATAATAATTTCGTCGATGCGGTTGAGGAATTCGGGACGGAAACTATCGCGCATCGCTGCCATAACTCGCGATCGCATTTCTTCGTATTGGGTATCGTCCCCCGAAACGTCGAGGATATACTGCGAACCAATATTACTGGTCATGATGATGATCGTATTGGTGAAATCTACCGTCCGACCTTGGGAATCGGTTAATCGCCCGTCATCTAAAACCTGCAGCATTAGATTAAAGACATCGGGGTGAGCTTTTTCAATCTCGTCAAACAGAATTACCGAGTAAGGACGACGGCGAATTGCTTCGGTTAGCTGTCCACCTTCGTCATAGCCGACATAGCCTGGAGGTGCACCGACTAAACGCGACACGGAATGTTTCTCCATGTATTCCGACATATCAATACGAATAATCGCTTCTTCTGTATCAAACAGAGTTTGCGCCAAAGCTTTGGCTAGTTCCGTTTTACCCACTCCGGTAGGACCAAGGAAAATAAAGCTAGCGGTCGGACGATTCGGATCTGCCAATCCTGCGCGCGATCGCTGAATTGAGTCTGCGACCGCAGTCACGGCTTCCGACTGACCGATTACTCGTTCATGCAGTTCGGCTTCGAGGTTAAGTAGCTTCGATTTTTCGGACTCAATCAGTTTTTTCAGGGGAATTCCCGTCCATTTGGCAATAATTTCGGCAATATCCGACTCTAGTACCTCTTCTCTGAGTAAAGACTTGCCCGTAGTTTGGCGTTCCGCTAGCTTTTGTTCGATTTCGACGACCTGCTCTTGAAGTTTAGCCAACTTACCATAACGTAATTCCGCAGCCCGATTGAGGTCATAATCCCGCTCTGCCTGCTCAATTTCAAGATTAATTGAGTTTACTTCTTCTTTAAGATCGCGAATCTGGTCAATTACTTCTTTTTCTGACTGCCACTGAGCGTTTATTTCCGATTGCTCTTCCTTGAGATCGGCAAGCTCCTTTTCTAGCTTCGCCAGTCTTTCTTGAGAAATAGCGTCGTCATCTTTAGCTATTGACAGTCTTTCCATCTCTAGCTTCAGAATTTTACGGTCTACCTCGTCTAGCTCTTCAGGCTTAGAAGTAATCTCCATTTTGAGTTTGGCAGCAGCTTCATCGACTAAGTCGATCGCCTTGTCGGGTAAAAAGCGATCGCTGATATAGCGATTAGACAAAGTCGCAGCAGCGACTAGAGCAGTGTCGGTAATTGAGACGCCGTGGTGTCCTTCGTAACGCTCTTTGAGTCCCCGCAGGATAGAGATTGTATCGACCACATTTGGCTCGCCTACCAAGACAGACTGGAAACGACGTTCTAAAGCTGCGTCTTTCTCAATATACTTGCGATACTCATCTAGGGTAGTTGCCCCAATACAGCGAAGTTCGCCCCGCGCCAGCATCGGCTTGAGTAAGTTTCCGGCATCCATCGAACCTTGAGCAGCACCCGCACCTACCACGGTATGAATCTCATCCACAAACAAAATAATATTGCCTTCGGATTCCGTTACTTCCTTGAGTACGGCTTTTAAACGCTCCTCAAATTCACCCCGTAACTTTGCTCCCGCAATCAATGCACCCATGTCTAAAGCGACTACCTGGCGATCTCGCAGAGATTCGGGAACATCGCGATTAATAATCCTTTGGGCTAATCCCTCTACAATCGCTGTCTTACCAACCCCTGGTTCACCAATCAAAACGGGATTGTTTTTTGTCCGACGAGACAAAATTTGGATCGTACGGCGAATTTCCTCATCCCGACCAATCACGGGATCTAGCTTACCTTCTCTGGCTAGCTGGGTTAGTTCTCGTCCATACTTTTCTAATGCCTGATACTTACCTTCAGGATTGCGATCGGTTACTTTTTGCTGTCCACGCACCTGTTTAATAATGTTCCTTAATTTGTTTTCTGTTAAGCCAACTTCTTGCATTAGCTTACGCCCAAAACGGTCATCCTGGGTAAATCCGAGGACTAAATGCTCGATTGAGATATAGTCATCTCCAAACTCAGAGCGATACTTTTCGGCACTATCTAGTAAAGTATCTAAACTGCGTCCGAGAAACACGCTGCTATTAGAATTACTAACCTTTGGCTGTTTGGCAATAAACGCATCGACTTTATTGCGTAAAGCTGGGACGCTTACGTCAGCTTTGTTAAAAATACTGGTGGCTAGTCCTTCTTCGGCAGTCAAAGATTTAAACAGGTGTTCTGTTTCCACCTGCTGATGTTGATTTTCCTTCGCAACATCTTGGACTCTGGCGATCGCCTGCCAGGCTTTATCGGTAAATTTATTTGGATCGTTTGGTTGCATGTTGTTTTCTCTTCACTAAGGAATGATTTGAAATTTAGTAATTTAAGTAATCTGACTAATTAAATTAAAAATATGTCGGTTAAAAATATTTCAATTTCAACCATAGCTAAAGATAGTTCTGCACAAAAACCCGCACCACCCATAGACAGATTACTTATAATTGGCTCTATATAATTGGTTCAATGTAATTGTAACGACAACTTAACCACCTAGTTAGGTAGGATACCCCAACCCTGAATTATGGTTATCCCGATGATGGAGTAAGAAGTAAGAAGTAGGGAGTGAAAGAGTATTGTTAATATTAGGGATAAAGTAATTGGATGCAAGATGTCTGTTACCGATAAGCTGCTGACTCTTAAAGAATATTGCGATCGAGATAATGATGCGGAGAAGCATTACGAACTGGTTGCAGGAAAACTAACCGAAATGCCTCCAGAAAGTCCGCAAAATGCCGAAATTGCCATTCGACTGTTACTCTTGTTTGCTCAATTTGTATCTCCCCGTTTGCTGCGCTGTAAAGACACCGAAATAGTGGTTAGCGGTGGTCGGGCAACAGTACGCTTACCTGATTTAATGGTATTGACAGAAGATTTGGCTAATGATCTCTACAGTAACAACAGAAGCACGATTAATATTGATATGCTGCCGCCAGCCTTAGTGGTAGAAGTAACTTCTCCAGGCAAAGCAAACCGAGACAGAGATTATCGGTATAAGCGATGCAGCGCGGTGCGCGAGCGAATGCTCGCCAGTCGTCGAAGACGACGATCTGCCCTTCGGGGCTGCGGGGTTTCCCCCATAAGCGACACAGAGGCTATTGCCTCAAAGCTGCTTTGCAGCACTGGCGCTAATGCGCCGTTCAAGAAGCGATCGGAATATGCAGCCAGAAGTATAGGCGAATATTGGATTGTCGATCCTCAAGAGAACCAAATAACTGTACTAGTGCTAAACAATGGACTGTATGAGGAAAATATCTATCGAGATGATATGGCGATCGCATCTAGTTTATTTCCCCAACTCGAATTGACGGCAGAAGCGATTTTCGCCAATTCTTAATCGACTGGCGATCAGCTGACTATTTGTGATGTATCAACCTTGCCACATCAACCTGAAACATAAATATAGAAGGTCAGGAAATTAATTAAAATGACTAGATATATGCTTGAAAGATTGTGTGATGAGTTCATTTCAGCTGCCGAAAAAAACAATCTTTGGTCGAGGGAGAAGGAAACAACCTCTATAACCTGCCAAAAAATGCACCTGCTTCTAAAGGTAATTCGCCAAATTTTGCCACAGTATATCGTGCGAGATAAAAACAGCCACCAGTTAATACCTAGGGAACAGGCTGAAAAAAGAGTTTTTGATCGCTTTATGCAAGAGATGCCATGAGCGTGCCGCTCACAACCCAGCAATGAAAAATGGTAGCCTTCAAATGAGACTAAACAGAGGTCGATATAGACAGTAGTGCAATTAGCCTGAGCAAGAGATAGATCGCGATACCGATAGGCACAACCCAATGTGAAACCTAATAATTGAAGTAGGAAACACGAAAGACAGAATCTAAATTATCACAGGTATCGAATTAGTCTCCTCGTAAAAATTGAGAGTTATCAAGGATGGAAGTTACTCATACTCACTGTGCGGGATTAGATGTTCATAAAAGAATAGTGGTGGCTTGTATTATCATTCAAACTACACCCAGAAAATTGGAGCGAACAGTTCGTAGTTTTGGAACTACAACATCAGAATTGCTGGCTTTAAATGATTGGTTAAACACTCAAAATGTTACTCAAGTAGCCATGGAGAGTACAGGAGAATACTGGAAGCCAATTTACAATATTTTGGAATTTAACTTTGAGGTATTGGTAGTCAATGCTCAACACCTTAAAAATGTTCCTGGACGTAAAACTGATGTCAAAGATGCTGAATGGATAGCGGATTTACT
>JBCBEA010000384.1:0-4609 GCA_038529195.1 Cyanobacteria bacterium J06600_6 | reverse complement strand
CAGTAAACTCAACTGCTGTAAAGCGATCGCTTTTAAAGTTTTTTGGCGGTCTTTGCGGGGTAATTCGCTGTGTAGCAATGCTCCAGATAAACCAAGCTTTCTTAGCTGATTAACCTGATTTTCCATCAGAGCAACTAAAGGGGAAACAACAATTGTTAATCCTGACTGTAACAGTGCAGGTATCTGGAAACAGAGCGACTTTCCCCCTCCAGTTGGCAAAATAATCAGAGCATCTTTACCTTCAAGAAGAGTCTGAATAATTTCTGCCTGGGGAGGTCTAAAATCTTGATATCCCCAAACCGACTGCAACTTTTCTCTCGCTAACTGTAAAGAATGATTGTTTGACGACACTTGAAAACTGTTGACTGTTGATTTGCGAAGCTACATGCGGGACGGACGCTGCGCGTCCCAGTCGTAGACGATCTGCCCCGAAGGGGCTGTCCCTTTGTCCTTTAGGACTGTCTAACCTTAAGCCATAAATCTCGGTACTGTTTCTCTGTTTCGGGCTTGAGGGGAAGAAGAAATTCGCTCTTATCTGAATTTAGGGCTTCTGAATTGAGAAAAATATCCTGCTGAAGTTTGGGGGAAACGTCTTGTAAATCTACACCTGTCAAAATCGGCGAAATACCGTTAGTAAATTGAGATATCTTGGATGCTGTTTTTGCTTGCCAGCAATAGTCAATCCAGCGATCGCTAACACTAGGTTGAATATCGCTCTCTGGTATTGAGACTGATTCTGCTAACTTGGGTTTGACCCAGATATCTGCCCAAACAGATGTTCCCGATTCAGGAATGACAAATTCAATCTCTGGGTAGCGTTTTTGAAGGGGTAAGATATCCGTTGACCAGGCTACTGCTGCCCAAGTATCGCCCAAAACAAGCGGTTCTAGATAGCGATCGGAGCTATATAATTTTGCCTGCCGTTGGAGAGCCAATAATTCTGCTTCTAAATTAGCTACATTGTCCAAATTTTGACTGTTGTAAAACCCACCTAATTTTTTGAGAGTTAAACCAATAATCTCTCTAGGAGAATCCAGTAAAGAAAAGCGATCGTTTAATTCTGGTTGCCAAAGATCTTCCCAGTCTTTGAGAGTAATGTTCAGCGATCCTAATTTATCGCGACGGTAGGCAATAACCGTACATCCCCAACGGTAGGGTGCACCATAAACTGCACCATTATCTGCCAAATCTCCTTGAGGATCGCGTCTAACTAATTTTTGCCAGTGTTTGGGTAAATTTTGCCAATTATCCCAAGATTCGGGTGAGAAAGGTTGGATTAGATCTTGGGAGATCGCCTCGGATAACCAGGTGTCTCCCAAGGTGATTAAGCTAGGGCTAAGTTCTGATTTATTAAGTATTTTATTGATAAATTTTTTAATAGTTTGCTCGGGCTTTTTGTTGTGCTGTAAATTAAAAAGTGAATCAAAAATTTGTGGAATATGGGTTTGAGGTTTAAATATAACTTTACCTTCTTGACTCAGCGATTTACTAAAATCTTTAATTAGCTGAGGAGGAATGGAATTTTCCAGAAAAAATATCTGTGAAACTCTATTCCCTTGGGCACAGCCTCCTAGTAGCTGTAATAAAGCTATAGCTGCACTAGACTGGATGAAATGACGTCGCGATAACTGATAGTTCATTACTGTTCTAAACCAAAAAATCAGGGTACATTTACTTAGAGAAAGCGTGTATTTTTTTATCTAGAGAGGAGTATATTTTGCTAGATAATTAGTGACAATTATGTTTGAAGAGTAGTAATTTTGAGTTCAATTAAAATTTTCATAAAAATAAGTTGAGCAATTGTTAAATGAATCAGGAATAGTTGTAATTTTTGAGAATGATGCTTTTAGCATTAGGGTAAGAAAATTATCACAGCTAATGGCAATTATATGGATTCATTACAGAAACAAATTAGCGACCTAAGGGGTAAGATAGACTCTTTGCACCAGCTAATTGAAGAAATTGGAACTCAGGTTAAAGGTTTGAGTACCCAGTCTAGCCAGCGCGTTGAGCAAGAGTCTTATTCTTTACCTAGTTTTACATCTAACTCTAATGGCTTAGTCGGGCAAACTAGCGAGACAGAATATCAGTTAACTCATAAAGACATTTTGGTAGATGACAATAGCAGCACTAGCAGTGCCAGCTCCAGCAGCGAAAACCTTGCTCCTGATACTCAGATTCGCCGTCTAACAGCCCAGCTCACCGCAGCTTATAACCGAATTGCTGCCTTAGAAGAACAGCTGTTAACTTATCGAATTCACTCTTAAACAACGATAGCGAGCATATAAATTTTCAATGACCGTCAGCAATTGAGTGGAAGTCCAATTTTGTTTAAGGTGAGCTGCGATCGCGCACCCTCCTGCACCAACACCTTCTTTAACATATCCGTGGGTATAAGCCCTAAAGCTGGGATATCTTGAAGTGGCGAAGCTTAAGCCAGTAGCTAACAAGGGGACTCCACCAACAAGTTTTGCTAAACCAACCGTATCGCCTGTGGGATCTTCTGCTACCCAACGAGTCGTCCCAACAACAATGTTTGCTAACTGGGTTGAGATCTGATGATAATCAACCACCGCCCTAATTAGTGCGTATACCGCCAACATTTGCGTTCCCCCCGCCAACATAACACCCGCACGAACACTGGCTGCGATCGCCATCCCCGCAACAACAATCTGCATTGGATCGCCCACTGCGGCAACTAGGGTTAAAGGATCTTGAGACTGGTTTATATCGGCATTGACTAAACCAGTCTGAACAACAGACCATTTATGACTATGATTACAGCTAGGATGGCTGCTATTAACCATTCCCTGCGCCTCTACTCCTAAAGCTGTTAAAAGAGCTAGTGCGGTAGTTGTTCCGCCCACGACACACTCGCCAATAATTAGATAATCTGTAGTTTTGGCTAGCTTTTCTCCCCACTCTAAACCACGCTCAAATAAATGCCGTACCTTCTCAATCGGCATCGCCTTACCAGAAGTAAGGCACTGAGCAGGAATTCCAGATAGGTTAATTGTGTCTACTGTGGCTGGATAAGGTAAACCCGCATCGAATATATATGTAGGTATGTCTAAAGCTTCTACCATTCCTCGCGAAATAAAGGTCGGAGAAACTCCAGCGGTCAAAATTGGCAGAGGATGAGCGTAATCTTCTTGAATTCCTTTAGCTAAAAATTCGGCATCAGCGATCGCCGTATACTTTCGAGCCTCTGGGGTTGCTCCCGCTGCGGAAATGCCTGGAATCAAGCCCGTCTCAGTGAAACCCAGCACGCAGGCAAAGCTAGGATTAGCGCCCCGATATTTTCTTAACCACCGAAATCCTGACTGTAGCTCACTATATACGTAAATCATTATCGCCCAATCTCAGTTGGCTTTATCTATTTTACATTTTGTCTGTCACGACCTGGTTAGAGTAAATAGAGTTCTTCTCTGATTGCGATCGCCAATATTTAAACGAATGAAAAGAGTACTTTACCTTAACTAACCCGTGGATATAGAAGAAAATGAATTATACAGAATTTTAAGCGTCCAAAATGAGGCAATTTTTAATCAAAAGGATATTAATAACTATTCCCACCTTAATTGCTATCAGCGTCATCATTTTTACTATTTTGGCGATCGCACCAGGAGATCCGTTAGGCGAGTTTGCGTCTAATCCTGCAATTACCCCAGAGGTGCGAGAAAACATCCGTAAATCTTTGGGTTTAGACCAGCCGACCTATATTCGCTATTTCAAATGGTTTAGCTCCTTTATTCGTGGTGACATGGGCTATTCCTTTAATAGTCGCAGTCCTGTTTCCGAGTTACTCTGGCAGCGTTTACCAACAACTCTTCTGATTGTTGGTACAGCTTACCTTCTGAGTCTGGCGATCGCTTTTCCATTAGGAATTATCTCCGCACTCAAACGCTATTCTGTCACCGACCAAATCATCACGACTATTGCTTTTTTAGGTTTTTCTACACCACCTTTTTTTACAGGCTTACTGTTTATCCTTATTTTTAGCGTCCAGCTTGGCTGGTTTCCCTTTATTTTTAACAGCACTCTCCAGGTAACAGACTGGCAAAGCTTTATTGAACAGGTAAAACAGTCAATTATGCCGATTTGCGTCTTAGCACTATATCAGTCGGCAATTCTGATGCGCTTTATTCGCTCGGCGGTTTTAGACGAGTTAAAACAGGAATATGTCACTACTGCTTTATCCAAAGGCTTGAGTAAGTTTGCCGTAATTAAAAAGCACGTGCTGCGGAATGCTCTGATTCCCGTAGTAACATTAATTGCTCTAGATATCCCCGCGATTTTTACAGGCGCTTTAGTTACCGAGCAGGTATTTCGCGTCCCAGGGATTGGTGCATTACTAATTGATTCTATCTACCGTAGCGATACTCCCGTCATTATGGCTATTACCTTCATCTACGCCATTTTAATCGTGCTGTTTAATTTGATAGCCGACGTAGTTTACTCTTTACTCGATCCGAGAGTTAAATATTAATGACTTATCTTTTGCATGCAATAAAGTGTCTTGCATATCAGTTTGTAGAAAATAGTGCCTAATATAGCATTACGTTATAGAGTTAGGACGTTATAGACTAGATAGAGCGAGAAATAAAAG